>AQSL01000131.1 GCA_000403035.1 Candidatus Latescibacter anaerobius SCGC AAA252-E07
ACCAAAATTGTGTTCCTGTAGTCAAAAAACCTCAATTACGGGACAACCTAACATTCTTCTTATCGTCGTAGATGATGCGGGATGGAACGATTTTGGATACCACGGTTCTGAAATCAAAACACCAAACATTGACAGGATGGCTCGCGAAGGTGTCGAACTCGATCATTTTTATGCTTATCCTGTCTGCACACCGACACGAGCAGCACTTTTAACCGGCAAGCCGCCAAGCCGCAGCGGCGTTGTCATGGCCATCGGCGCAGAAGCCGACCCGCCTTTACCCCGTGATACGGTAACTGTTGCGGAACTGCTCAGAAGACAGGGATACGACACAGCTATTACCGGCAAGTGGCATCTCGGGAACTCTTTGGATGTGAGCCCTCTCAGCTATGGTTTTAACCGCGCTCACGGTTTTTTGGGACCCTGGGTGGATATGTACACGCACCTGACTCAAAATAATATAATAACCTGGTACCGTGACGGTCAGTTCATCGAGGAAAAAGGTCATGCTACCGACCTTATAGAGAACGAAGCGCTACAGTTTCTCCGGGAAAAACGTGATAAAACAAAACCATTCTTTCTTTATATGGCGTTTAATGCGCCCCATGTGCCTCTGCAGGAGGAAGACAGGTGGATTAACACATACCGTGATACGATAGAAAGTGAATCACGTCGTTACTATGCAGCATCACTGACCCATGCGGATGAAGCTATCGGTCAGATATTGTCAACGCTCAAGGAAGAACACCTAGAAAAGGACACCCTGGTGATATTCTTCAGCGACAATGGCGGACAAAGAGGTGGAAGAAGATATGTGAATCCCGTTCCCACATACGGGACGGCTGCAACTGACCGTTACGGGGACAACAGGCCCTTACGTGGCTGGAAATTTCAGTTCTACGAGGGAGGCATTCGTGTGCCGGCTCTCATGTACTGGCCGGAGAAACTCAAACCGGGTAAGAATTCGGATACTATGATCGTATATGATATTTTTCCAACCCTTATCCATCTTGCGGGCGGGGAACTGCCCGAAGAACTGCATATCGAGGGAAAAAATGTATGGCCTGCGGTGACAGGCGCTTCCTCTCTGGGTGAACGGCTCTTGTATTGGAGAAGCCCTCGTAGTTGTGCGCTTCGCAAGGGCCAGTGGAAACTGATCCACAACGGGAAAACCCCTGATGAAGGAAACGACGAGCTTTACAACATTTTCGAGGATCCATACGAGACACATGACCTTGCAAAGGAAAAACCGGAAAAATTAATAGAATTAAAACAGGAACTGGCAAGTCAATTTGCAATGGATTGAGAGAGGAGGAGAAAAACAGTATATAATTCATTACACTGTCGTATAATTTTTTAAACACTTTTGGAGGAATCATGAAGAGAAGAGATTTTATTCAAAAAGGATTAACAGGGGCTGCTGCGCTTGGTACGGCAGGTTGTTCAGTTTTTGGCCGCCGTAAGTTTGAATTTAATAGAGACAGAAGCATACCAGCAGCGCCTGAAGAGTTTTTGAAAGTTACCAAGCCCAAACCCTCCGGCGGGACTATACCGATGAGAGAGATAGGAACGACAGGGATCAAGGTCTCAAAATTTGCATACGGCGCTCACATGCCCCAGGAACTGCTTCCGTTTACAAAAGAAAGAGAAAAAATGGTTCTGGAGGCATATGATCTCGGAATCAATCTCTTTGATGTGTACGAACATAATTGGAGAATTTACCAGGTCGAACCGATGGGGAAATACCTTGCTCCGGTTATCAACAATGTCCATATATCTTATAATATGATTCCCTATGATGGGCGCACGCAGGAACAGGAATTCGAAAGGGTGATTCGACTCTTTGGCAAAGATTGCGTTGACCTGGTGCGTATGCATGGCACAAATTGGGAAAATTGGGAACAGCTTTTCAAATATAAAGAGCAGGGAAAAATACGCGCGTTGGGGATTGCCATACATTTCGAAAAGGATGCAGATGTTATAGTGAATAAACTTCCCATTGACTTTGCCATATTCCCTTATAATTTTTATCATAACTTACTCTATACAGGCACAATAACAGATCCTTTCGATTCTCTTGCGGAAAAACTACGTAAGAAAGGGATTGGGGTGATTACCATGAAACCCTTCGGATCGGATGATTTTGTCTATCCGCTTATTGATGCAACCCGGAAACTTGATAAAACAAATGAATTAAGTTATCCCCGGGCAGCGCTTAAGTATGTTTTAAATTCCGAATTGCGTCCTGATACCACGCTTGGCGGAATGTATACCCTTAATCATGTGTATGAAAATGTAGCAGCTTGTTATAAACCCGAGATGTCGAGCGAAGAGAATAAACTTCTGGACACTTTAAGAAAGATCTCAAAATTCAATGCTGATGCATGGTCGTCTGATTATTATAAGTTCCTTGAAAGATGGGCGCCGGAGATACCCGGTGAAATGAATTCTCATGTTTAGCCTGATTCAATATGTCAAGCAGTTTTTATTTATATAAAGACAGGAGTCAGGAGACATAGTATAGAATTCAGAATATCCGGAATTATTTTCTAATATTATAATTTATATTTATTTCTTCTGACTCCCGAATACTGAATACTGAATACTTCAGTATAAAATATGTGTTATTACTAAGGACGTTATATATAATAATGAATATTTTATAACGTATTATAAAAAAGGCGATTATATGCAGAATATTTATTCCCGTATTCTTCGAAACACTATCATCACTGCGGTTTTCCTTCTGATTTCCCTTATAATAATATCATCCGTTTATGCCGGTGAATATCCGAAAACATTTGTCGCATGGAAAGGTGCCGCTCCGGTTTTGGATGGTTACATTTCTCCGGGCGAATGGGATGATACCGAATACCAGACCGGAGTTACAGACTGGAACGGCAATAACGGCCCTCCTGTTACATCCGATGATCTTTCCCTGACATTCTGGATGAAACATGACGGGGAGAATTTTTACATAGCCTTTGATGTCAACGACAACATTCTCTACGGTCATGATACTGAGCGCTTTCTGCCCGATGAAGAATACAACCAGCCAGCTCCGCATGAACTCACACAGGATGGTTGGCCGTGGTACGGTGACGGCATTGAAGTCATGATACATGCTGCCAATACATGGGATGACAATGATAGACGGCCCGGTGACGGTTCCGCCTGGCAGATGGTATGTTCAAGCCATAAATCACGTCTGTACGGCCTTGAAGCGGGCGGGCTCCTGGAGGGAGAACCGAGATCAAGCGATTATGCCTGGAACAATTACCAGCAGTGGATACTCAATAGCGACATGGAAGCGATTATCAGGATAAAGTCACATGAAGAGGGCAGAGGATATGTCATCGAATGGATGGTCAAGCCCGATCCATGCTTCGAGGTCTCTCCCGGTATATTCTGGAACCCTGCGAACGGCGTTGCGGAAATGGGGCTGACCTTTGAAATTCAGGACCTCGACACCTATGAGGACGGTGACAGCAATTTAAACTTTCATCATATCCTTCTCTGGGCATCCAGCAGGAACAAGGCGCTTTTGAAAAACTATGGAACGCTCAGGATTGAACCGGGGCCGATGCCTGTATCGAATGTTGCCGATGCTTCTCCGGAGCCGTTCATGCTTAACCAGAACTTTCCCAATCCTTTCAATCCATCGACCACGATTTCTTTCACTATGGAGAAAGAGGAACATGTCAGTCTCGATGTTTTCGCTGTCACCGGACAGTATGTGAATACACTTACGGAAGGGACATTATCTCCCGGAAACCATAACGTGGTATGGAACGGTACCGACAGTCATGGCGTGAATGTCTCGCCGGGTCTGTATATATACCGTTTAAATACCGGTGGCTCATCTGCGATAAGGAAAATGCTTTTGATCAAATAGTGTTTAAATATTCTTCGCATTCTGTAATCGTAAATTGGCGTGAATAAAAACGAGGTGTTTTAATAATTTTTTCTAATTATGAAGGAGGATGTATGTCTCACGGATGTAATCAATCGTCGAATAGAGTACTGGCTTTTGTTAAAAAATATCCCTGGCTTTTTCCGTTCACGGGATTGATTGCTCTTGTATGGTTTCTTGTCCGGGTCATACCGAAACCAAGCCGCGCCTTATATCCCTGTCAGCAGATTGTTACCCCCATTGCATCGGGTTTTATTGCATGGATTATCGGATCTGTAGCAGGAATTTTCCCATCAGTTGTCGTCTTTAAAATCGGCAAAAAACGGCTGAAAAATGCCCGGTACGCAGTTGCGATTGCTTTCTTTGCTGCTGCGATGGTGCTGTATGCAGGTTTTCTTTTTGTCAGGTTGCCTATGGAGCCGGCATCCGCAGAGAATGTGCCGTTTATCGCCGAAGCGGCCAATCAGCCTTTAGGTGTCGCCCGTGGTGTCAAACCCGGCCGTGTCGTATGGGTTCATGATCCTGGCGCGGTGAAATATACCGGAACCGGAACCTGGTGGGATGACAAAAATATTCTCCAGGCAGCTGTCGATGGCATGATGGAAGACGCTGTCCTGAATCTGGCCGGCACGGAGACTCTCTCCGATGCATGGGATGCTCTCTTCCGTAATTTCAACCAGTCATACGGCAGAGGTGACCAGGGTTATCAGGCCGGTGAAAAGATCGCCATAAAGCTCAACATGAACAAATCAACGCGCATCGTGTGGCAATCGAATTTTAAACAATTCGTTACCACTCCGCAAACCACAAATGCCCTTGTAAAACAGCTTATAGATGTCGTCGGTGTAGCCGGAGCCGATATCACCGTTTACGACGCTTCCCGTTGTGTAGGAAAGCCGGTTGTCGATAAAATCCGGAGCAATGAGGGTCAGGACTACCAGAACGTCAACTTTGTGATAAATCCGGCGTTTTCTGCGGAAGGATACTTAGCCGCAGTGCACGATGAGAATCATCCTATTGTTTTTGCCGATTCAACTATGGAGGATTACAACCAGACTTACCTGCCGACCTGTGTAACCGAAGCATCATACCTAATCAGTTTCGGCACCTTCAAAGGGCACACCCTCGCCGGGGTGACTCTCTGCGCCAAAAACTTCTTCGGCTCAGTCTACAGGCCTGCCACTCTTGAAACAATTCCCCAGAAGATGGGGTGGTCTCCAAGTGGGACGGACACAGGAGAAGATGGTATGCAAGGCATACATTATTATATAAATCCTTTCAGGCAACCAACCGGGAATACGACGAGTGTCTGTGAGATGGGATCGTATAACGCTTTTGTTGATATCATGGGTCACGAGCACCTCGGCGGCAAGGTCGTGCTCTGTTTAATCGACGGCCTCTACAGCTCTGTCACCCAGCACGCCAACATCACAAAATGGCAATCAGCGCCGTTCAATAACGACTGGACAAGCAGTATATTCGCATCCCAGGATTTTGTTGCGATCGAGTCTGTCTGCATGGATTTCCTTGTTGCAGAGCCCACAATGATCTACAACCTGGGAGCTCTTGATAACTACCTGCATGAAGGAGCTCAGGCGAACGCTCCCCCATCCGGTACATTCTACGATCCGGAGGGTGACGGCACTCCGCTAAAAAGCCTCGGCGCACACGAGCACTGGAATAATGCGGATGACAAACAGTACAGCCGCAACCTCGGAACCGGCGAGGGCATCGAGCTTTTTAAAGTAGCTCGGGACAGCAAGCCGCCCAAACCGCCATCGAACATTAAGTCAACCGTAGGTCCTGCCAAGGTGATATTGACCTGGGATTCCTGTGGTGAAGGTGTCACATATACGGTTAAGCGGGAAAAAGATTCCGAAGGTTCTGAAACTATTGCCATGGGCCTGACAGAGTGCCGTTATGACGATGAGGATGTTACCGCTGGTAATTCTTATAAATATGCCGTCTATGCAACGAACATTTTCGGGGCAGGCGAAAATTCTATCGAAGTGATTGCTGAGCCGATTGAACCTCTGGCGGTTGAGGATGGGCCGGAGCAGTTTGAGATTGGGCTGTCAAACTTCCCGAATCCGTTCAATCCATCGACACGCCTGTCTTATACCGTACCGGATGAAAGTCATAATGTATCACTCATGGTGTTCAATCTTCTCGGCCAGAGAGTCGTAACACTTATCGACACAAATCTTTCTGCCGGACGGTACGCTACAAACTGGAATGGTATGAATGATGTCGGCGAACGGGCGAGCGCAGGCGTGTACATTGTCAGACTTATGGCAGGAAACAATGTAAAGACACGGAAGATTTCGCTGATATATTGAGATGATTACTGTGATGTAATTGAATAATGTTATTTAACACCACAAAAGGAAAAGAGTATGAAAAGACGTGATTTTATGAAAAGGGGGGCAGTTGGAGCGGCGGTTCTGGGCGCAACCGGCTGCTCAATGATGGGCGGCCGGAAGATTCCCATCGAGAGAAAAATTGCCGGCCATTCATTTGAGGTCACTCATCCGAAACCATCGGGCGGATCGATGATAATGGATGAGCTTGGCACAACCGGCATAAAAGTATCAAAATTCGGGTACGGGGCGCACATACCAAAGGAGCTTGTGCACTTCGAGAAGGAACGGGGAATAATGATCCGCGAGGCGTTTGATCTCGGTGTTACCATGTTCGATGTGTATGATCATGGCGCAGCCCTTCAGTGGGAACCGATGGGCAGGCATCTTGCACCCATACTGAACGATGTGGTTATCTCCCTTAACATGGTACCCGGCAAGGGTCAAACCTGTGAGCAGGAAATTGAGCGCGGACTCAGGCTGTTTAACAGGGATTACATCGATATGTGGCGTACAAATTCCTGGGATCCCAATGATGGTAAAGACGAAAGATCAATGGGCAGGAAATGGGAATGGTGGGACACCCTCATAAAATACAAGGAAAAAGGACATATCCGCGCCATTGGAACTGCTATCCATTATCCACAAAATATTGAAGAGGTATTGAAAGCAATTCCAATCGATTATGTCATATTCCCGTTCAATTTCTACCACAATCTTCTTCATCAAGGGGATTCTGCCGGCAATTTTGATTCGCTTGACAAAAGACTTCGGGAAAAAGGTATTGGCGTGGTTACCATGAAACCGTTCGGAACCGACTGGTATGTCACTCCGCTTATCGAGGCGGCAAAACAGCTTGATAAAACCGGTGAAATAAGTTTGCCCAGAGCTATGCTGCGCTATATAATCAATTCGGAATTGAATCCGGATATTATTCTCGGCGGCATGTTTAGACTCGATCATGTATATGAGAACATTGTAGCATTTTATAAACCTGAGATGTCAGGTGAAGAAAAGAAACTTTTAAAGAAATTGAGAAAAGTAACTGAAATAGCATCGGCAGAATGGCTTCCCGATTATTACAGATTTTTGGATAAATGGGCGCCCGATGCATGGAGTAATTCAGATTTACACGGCATTACTTAAGAGAGCGGTGAAAAAATAACAACTTTGCGGTAATAAATTGTCAAGGGCCGACCTATAAAAGAGAATGAGCAAGAATAATGAGAATGTGTTATTAGCGATAAGCAAATAATAAATAACATTTTGTATGAATGACCAGCTTGTTTTGCCCTTGACAGCAGCACCGTTATATATTTCATAGAGGGGTGTGTGAAAAGACTATTTCACCGCCCCTTTTAAATATTGTAAGAAATTATGCAAAAAAATGTATTATATTATAAAGTTAACGATATTTTGATCCGGTACCTTTTTACCATAGTTCATCAGGTATTAGCACTACCTTTTTGAAAACTGTTATATACAAGGTTTTCCGCTTTGAATAACCAGTACACATATCCTGTTTTCCTTAATTTGACTGGCAGACCCTGTATGGTAATAGGAGGCGGGAAGGTAGCGTTACGAAAAGTCAATGATCTCATTGAGGCTGATGCACAGGTTATTGTTGTTGCGGAAAAACCTGATTTTCTCATCGAGGAACTGTCTCAAAAGGGAACAATAAAGCTTTTCAGACGGTCTTTTAAACCGGAGGATGTGGAAGGGGCTTTTCTTGTTTTCGCAGCAACCGATGATAATTCGGTTAATACCGAAATTGCAGAAAGAGCACGCCAAAAAGGTGTGCTGGTGAATGCCGTTGATAATCCCGCGCAGTGCGATTTTTTTTCCGGAGCAGTTTTAAAACGAGGCCCGCTGCAAATTGCTGTATCAACGAGCGGAAGATGTCCTGGTATAGCTGCAGATATTCGCCGTGAACTGGAAAAACAATACGGCGAACTATTCTCTGATTTTCTTGAGACCGCAGGCGAAATGCGGAAATATGTGTTGTCCGAAGAAGATATTCAAACCGAAAAAAAGGACATTGCTTTAAAATGGCTCAGTGCCAGAGAAACGTTAACACTTTTTATGAATTCGGGTAAAGAGAAAGTATGGGAAGAATTGAAAAAGATAATTTCCTCGTAGTCGGGATTTCTCATAAAACCGCACCGATTGAGATTCGGGAAAAATTCACGTTTAACGATGATGAGATATCCACAGTCCTGACCAGAGTTTATGAATTGAGCGGTATCCGCGAATGTGTAATCCTGTCTACATGCAATCGTACCGAGATATATGCGCTTGCCGATAAAGCACCTGAAGAAGTCCGTAAGAGAATCGGGCAATTTATTCTGGAGTTTACCGGTGAAAGGGATGATTTTCTTACCTACCTCTATTATTTGAACGGGACAGATATGATAGAACATCTGTTTCATGTCACCTGCGGTCTTGATTCGATGATCCTGGGGGAAACACAAATTTTCGGCCAGGTAAAAAACGCCTATGCATCGGCATGTGACAGCAAATTCACAGGTACTGCAATCAACCGTCTGTTTCATCACGCTTTTCAGGTAGGAAAAAATATCAGAAATGCTACATCGATCGGCGAGGGCGCAGTATCGGTGAGTTCAGCCGCTGTGAATCTGGCAAAAGAAATTTTCGGGAGTCTGAAAAAACATTCTATCCTTCTGGTCGGTGCCGGTAAAATCGGTAAACTGTGTGTAAAACAACTGGTAGATTGCGGCATTGAAGGGCTGTATATCACCAACAGAACTTCTGAACGGGCATCGGCTCTGGCGGAGGAATTATCGGGAGAGGTTATACCATACGATACCATGGAAGATATGTACAAAACGGTTGATATAATCATAACTTCGGTTGCATCATGTATGCCTATACTTACAAAAACCGGCCTCATACCACATATTGAACACCGTACCGGTAAACCGCTTTTTCTTATCGATCTCGGGGTACCGAGGAATATCGATCCCGATGTCGCCGGTATTGAATCAGTTCATTTATATAATATCGATAATCTTGAGGATGTGACTCTTGAAAACCAGGACAAACGCAAAAATGAGGCTGAAAAGGCAAAAGAGATAATTAAAAAAGAGGTTCTGGAATACTGTAACTGGCTCAAGGAACGTGAGGTAATACCTGTCATTCGTGATCTCCGAAAAAAATGTGAATCCATTCGACAGGAAGAACTCGAAAGAATTAAAAACACGGTGAGTTCAAAAACCTTTCAAACTGTCGATCTGGCAACACGCCGAATAGTAAGGAAGATTCTTCATGATCCTACCGTTGCACTAAGATCTTCAAAATCCGGCGAAACACGAAAAAGACTTTTAGAATCCATACACGACCTTTTTATAAAAGAGAACAAAACCTGAAAATAAACAGACGTGTGAATTATGGAAAAAACGATTATTCTCGGTACACGCGGGAGTAAACTGGCAATGATTCAGACCGGAGAAGTAAAAAATTTGCTCGAGGAAAAGTTCTCTGATCTGAAGGTGGAAATCAGGGTAATAACAACCGAAGGCGATCAAAAAGCCGATGCACCGCTTTCCAGTTTTGACGGCAGAGGGGCATTTGTCCGAAGTCTCGAGAATGCATTATTGAATATGGAAATTGATGCGGCGGTGCACAGTTTGAAAGACCTGCCCTCGAACCTTCCGGAAGGTCTGGCACTCTGTGCTTCACCGGTGAGAGAAGACCCGAGAGATGTTGTGGTAGCAAAAGACGGTTCAAAACTCAAATCTCTTCCGAAAAACAGTGTCATCGGGACAGGGAGCGAACGACGTAAAATTCAGCTCATGCACATACGGCCTGATTTTAAATTCAAGACTATCAGAGGTAACATCGAAACACGTCTTGCCAAACTCGACAGGGAAGAATATGATGCCGTTATTATTGCTGCTGCAGCGCTGAAAAGGCTTGGTATGACCTCGAGAATTTCAGAATATATTGATGGCAGTGATTATATCTCCGCTCCGTGCCAAGGCGCGATTGGAATCGAGTGCAGAGCCGATGACAGAAATGTTGCTTCTCTTATGGAGAACATCGAAAACCGGAACGTAAGGTTCTGCATCGATGCGGAACGATTATTCATTTCGACTCTCGGCATGGGATGTCATACGCCTGTCGGAGCTTATGCTTACCATGACTCCGGAGGAATTGTGTTCCAGGCTTTTGCAGCCCGTGGCGATGGGAAAATTATGAAAAAAACGTTCCGGGCTCAAAAAAGAACCATTCCCAAAAAGGTTCGTGACCTTGCCCTCCAATTTAGAGCTGAACTACATTTAAACGGTAAAAAAACGGAGTGAATTCTCTTGGTTTACCTTGTAGGAGCCGGACCCGGCGATCCTGGCCTCATAACCGTTCATGCCCTCGATATACTGAGAAGAGCCGATGTCGTTCTGTATGATAACCTTGTAGAACCATCTCTTCTCCTTGAAGCGAAGCCGGAATGTGTATTGATCGATGTCGGGAAAAGTTCCGGTATTCATACGAAAACCCAGGATGAAATAACGAACCTTCTCCTTAAATACGGACGGAAAGACCTGAACGTGGTGAGACTCAAAGGCGGCGATCCGTTCCTGTTCGGGAGGGGCGCAGAAGAAGCTGAAAAGCTCGGCGAGCATGGTATTCCTTATGTTATAGTTCCCGGCGTTTCCGCATTAAATGCCGTTACAACATACGCAGGCATTCCTGTCACACACCGTGACTACTCATCCTCATTCGCCGTGGCTACCGGGCATGGTGCAAAAGAAAAGGGAAACGATCCGGTTTTATGGCAAAAAATAGCCGAAAGTGTCGATACTATTGTTGTTTTTATGGGCGTCGGTACGATTGAAATTATCATACGGGAACTCCTCGCAGGCGGATTATCTCCCGCAACTCCTGCAGCGCTCATCGAAAACGGGTGCCAACCCTCGCAAAGGGTTGTAACAGGCACACTCGAAAGTATTGTCGCGGATGCCAGAAAAGAAAACATAGTTCCGCCGGCTTTATTTATTGCAGGCAGTACGGTTTCACTTTCCGGCAAGCTGAACTGGTATAAACCCGGGCCTCTTGCCGGGTTGAGGATCGGTGTGACCCGTCCTTTCGGACAATCGAAATCCTTTGCGGAAAAGCTTCGCGCATCGGGGGCTCTGCCGGTGCTTATGCCGACAATAAAAATTGTATATTCTATAGATAATAAGGATGTTATGGATACTATCGATAAAGTGGACATCTATGATTACCTTGTTTTTTCAAGCACAAACGGAGTCGATTCTTTCTTCCGTGCGTTAAAGAACAGTGGCAAGGATTCGAGAACACTTGCGGGAAAAAAGATTGCCTCAATCGGGCCGGTAACCGCTGAAGCTCTGTTGCATTACGGCATTAAAGCAGATGTGACGGCAACAACATTTATCGCCGAGGGTATTCTTGAGGCAGTGCTGTCATCTGAAACGGTTCAAGGGAAGAAGTTCCTGTTAGTACGGTCTGACATCGGCCGTGATACCCTGCCGGAAGGTCTGAAGAAAGCCGGTGCAATGGTTGACCAGGTTGCATTCTATTCGACACAAACCGCTGATTTAAAACCAGCCGTGATTGACATGCTGAAACAGGGCAAAATCGATATGGTCACCTTTACCAGTTCATCAACGGTAGAGGGTTTCTTTACGCACATTTCCGAAGGCGAACTCGGTGACAAAACCAAAATCGCGAGTATCGGGCCGCAGACATCCCAGGCGATAAAAAATCATGGGAAAATGCCGGATATTGAAGCGACAGAGTATACTACGGAAGGCCTTGCCGAAGCGATACAAGCTTATTATGATAAACAATAACGATCCTTTCCAAATAAGCAATTTATTAACTTGTACTTACGAAGTATGATTAATGATTGTTGCATGAAAATACATGCATCGGAAACCGGTCATGAAATGCTGTATGAATTCACCTGTTTCGAGGTAATTTTCAGTGATAGGAATATCAAAATTATATTGTGACACTGTTGAGGCATCGGATGTGCTGCGCTATGGGCGCCATTCATCCAAACTGCCCTCTCACCTGCTCCAGTTTTCAGAAGATAAACGCCCTGTGGTCATTTTAAACATAACGAAGCGCTGTAATCTCAAATGTATCCACTGCTATGCCGGTTCTTTTGAATCTTCACCCAGTGGTGAATTATCGACTGATCAGTGGCTGAGGGTTCTGGATGATCTTGCGGAATTCGGATGCCCGGTTGTCCTTTTTTCAGGCGGCGAACCCATGCTCCAGCCCGATATTGTCAAGCTCGCCAAGCATGCAATATCCTGCGGTATGCGCGCGGTAGTATCCTCGAACGGCACGCTTATAACTCCTGAAAAAGCCGGTGAACTCGCTTCGGTCGGACTTTCTTATATAGGGGTAAGCATGGATGGCGGGCCGGAAATACACGACAGGTTTCGCGGAGTTCAACATGCGTATGAGAGGGCACTTGAAGGTTTAAGACACACCGCAGAAGCCGGAATCAAAACAGGTATCCGATTTACCATGACCAGAAGAAATATTGGTGAAATCCCCCATATAATGGAACTTATCGATGCGGAAAACATCCCCCGTATCTGTTTTTATCACCTGGTATATTCCGGAAGAGGAAAGGAATTGGTTGAAGAGTCGCTGCCGCATGATACGACACGTGAAGTGGTCGATATGATTATAAATCGAACCGCAGATTTCCACAGACGCGGCAAAAAAGTCGAGGTACTTACCGTGGACAACCATTCTGACGGCCCCTATCTTTACTTGAGACTGCTCAATGAAAACCCCGACCGTGCGGAAAAAGTAATGGAACTTCTTCGATACAACGGCGGTAACAGCACAGGAGTAGGAGTATCCGCCATAAGCTGGGACGGTTCGGTTTATCCCGACCAGTTCTGGCGGAATCATGAGCTTGGTAATGTGCTCGATCGTCCTTTCGGAGATATCTGGACAGACAAAAACAACGATTTTCTGATGAAGCTCAAAAACAAAAAAAGACATGTTACGGGCAGGTGCAGCGAATGCCGGTTTCTTGATATATGCGGCGGTAATTTCCGCGCCCGTGCCGAGTCGGTTACCGGCGATATATGGAAGCCCGATCCGGCATGTTATCTCACCGATAAGGAAATCGGTATCGAATAGGTAGTGTAAAATCCTTATGAAAACCTGAACGCTTTCGGAAAAATCATTAAAAAAATCACCTGTACTCTGTCCCTTTTCAACCGGAATCAAAATGCATACTATACGAGACAAGCTGCTATCGGAAATACAGACCGGTTTCCCCATTATCACCCGTCCGTTCCAGGCAGTGGCGGAACGTGCCGGTACATCGGAAAGCGAGGTCATTGAAACCCTGCAGTCCCTCAGAGACGAGGGAATAATCCGCGAGTTCGGCCCCATATTCAACCACCGCAAACTGGGATATGTTTCCACACTCATAGCGTCAAAGGTTGATAAAGACGGTATTGATGAATTCGCAGATGCCGTTATGGGAATCAATGAAATCACCCATAACTATCTTCGCGATCATGAGTTCAATATCTGGTTTACCGTTATCGCGTTGAACGCCGATTACCTGCAAACTATCATCAGACGTATTGAGACATTTCCCGGGATGATAAACATGATAAACCTGCCGGTAACAAAGGTACTGAAAATCAATACAGTCTGGGGAACCGGTAACGTAAAAGGAAAGCATTCGGATTTTGAATCCGAATCCCCGGCTCTTGACGATTCAGCGAAAATACTTGTCAGAGCCCTTGAGGACCGCTTTCCCCTTGTCAAAAACCCGTTCGCCATTATTGCCGAGAGAACAGGAATGCATGAGCCGGTTATTATGGATACCGTTCATTCCTGGATAAAAAGCGGCCTCATTCGGAGGTTCGGCGCGAGACTGAACCATTATAAGATCGGCTATCGTTCCAACATTCTTGCCGCATGGAAAGGCAACAATGTGGAACAGTGGGGAAAAACATTTGCAGAATCTCCCCATGTCAGCCATTGTTATCTCAGAAAACCACACAAAATCTGGCCTTATGAACTGTATACGATGCTTCATGCTCAATCAGACATGGAAAGTACCGGTATACTCGACAGCATGCAAAAGACTGCTCAGGGCTCCGAGATGGTGGCATTGAAAACATTAAAAGAACTAAAAAAAACGAGCATGAAATATTTCATGGAGGAATAGTCATGGGTTATCCTCTCCACAGGATGAGAAGATTGAGGCGAACGGCCCATCTTCGCGATATGGTAAGAGAAACTACTCTTTCGGCAGACGATTTCATTCTCCCGCTTTTTGTCCGTCCCGGAAAGGGTATTAAACAAGAAGTATCATCGATGCCCGGTGTATACCAGATGTCGGTAGATACACTTGTCGAGGAATGTGAAGCAGCTTACGGGGACGGTGTCAGGGCAGTTATACTCTTCGGTATTCCCGAGCACAAGGATGCCCTGGGAACGGAAGCATACAGCGAGGATGGCATTATTCAACGGTCAATCAGGGCAATCAAGGCACAGATACCGGATAGCATTGTCATTACCGATGTCTGCATGTGCGAGTATACAGACCACGGGCACTGCGGAATCATCAAGGATGGGGATGTGGATAACGACGCCACTCTGGAACTGCTGGCGAAGGAAAGTCTTTCGCATACCCGTGCGGGCGCAGACATGGTCGCTCCATCCGATATGATGGACGGCCGTGTGGGATACATACGGAAAGCTCTTGATGAAGAAGGGTTCGAAAATGTTCCGATCATGTCCTATGCGTCAAAATTTGCTTCCGGTTTCTACGGGCCTTTCAGGGATGCCGCCGAATCGCCTCCGCAATTCGGAGACCGCAAATCATATCAAATGGACCCGGCAAACCGGCGTGAAGCAATGCGTGAAATTGCTCTCGATATTGAAGAAGGCGCCGATATCGTGATGGTAAAACCCGCCCTGCCCTATCTCGATATAATCCGGGAAGCCCGTGACACTTTCGACCTGCCGATCGCCGCTTACCAGGTAAGCGGTGAATATTCCATGATCCATGCGGCTTCATCAAACGGCTGGCTTGATCTTGAAACCGTCATGATTGAAAGTCTGACCTCGATAAAACGCGCCGGCGCAGACATGATTCTCACCTACTTCGCCCGAAAAGCCGCAAGGATGTTTAAATGAATACGCCGCATTTGAGATTAATTGCTTTGGAAATCACACGAACGTGTACCCTTCACTGCAAACACTGCCGCGGTAATTCACAGGATACCTCATACGCCGACGAACTCACGTTTGGCGAGATTCAATCAATTCTCGACAATGCCGCATCATTTTCAAATCCGATAATTATCATAACCGGCGGCGAACCTCTCACCCGTGAGGATGTATTCGACATAACGGCCTATTCGACTTCCCTCGGACTCAGAACAGTCCTTGCGACATGCGGGCACTTTCTCAACGACGAAACGGTTCAAAATCTCATCGACACCGGAATTTCACGGATCAGTGTCAGTCTTGATGGCGCAACACCGGAAGTCCATGATAATTTCCGTGGAATGGCAGGCGCATTTGAAACGGCGATACGAGGGATCACAACAGCTCGAAACCACGGTCTCGAATTCCAGATCAACAGCACCCTGACAGCTTTCAACATTGATGACATAGAAGCCCTTCACGACCTGGCATGTTCTCTCGGTGCGGCAGGATTTCATCCGTTTCTGCTCGTACCGATGGGACGCGGCTCTGATCTTGTTGACTGTGCGCTTTCCCCCGAAGAATATGAGGATGCTATCATCCGTATTGCAAAAATTGCCGCCCATTCTCCGCTCGAAATCAAACCGACCTGCTGCCCCCATTACTCGCGTGTTATCCGGCAGATGAATACCCTTGAAACACCCATATCCCCATCATCATCAACATCCCCAAAAAGTGCGAAGGGAAACTTCACAAACCACACTGCAATAAAAGGCTGTATCGGCGGGAAGAACTTTATTTTCATATCTCACATCGGGAAAGTCCAGATTTGCGGATTTCTCGAGGTTGAAGCCGGGGATTTGAGAAACAATAACTACGATTTACAATCTATATGGGAAACATCGGAGTTTCTCAATGAGATTCGTCGTACGGACGATTATCAGGGCAAGTGCGGAATATGCGAATACAGAAATGTCTGCGGCGGCTGCAGGGCAAGGGCATATTACAGTTCAGGAGATTATATGGGCGTGGAACCGAAATGCATATATATTCCCGGGACCGCGATGAAATAAAAAATGAATACATGCAACTCATTGTTGTACATAGTAGTATGCAGTAAAAAAAGGGAGATTACTTCAAAGGTTTCACTTCAAAAATAATAGTCGAAAACCATTTTGAGGAGTATTATAATTAGATAATACATTGATATGTGTCGGATTGTAATGAAATCTTTCAATAATGGAGGGTAAAATAATGAAGACATCATATTGGAAAACATTAAGTTATACCGGTTTAATTCTTGCCGTGGCACTCATTATTTCACTTTTTTCAGACTTCCATAACGCCTTGGCCCAGAGCTATAGCGGCAAGAAAGTAGAAATTGTAATCGATCCGGGAAACAAGCTGAATATAAGCGGTTATGTCCAAATAGCTTATGCCTGGGGCGAGCAGCTTTCCCCGCCCTATAATCTTCTGAGAGGAATTATTAACCTAAAAGAAGCTATGAATAAATGGACTAAAGTTGAAACGAGCCTGGACAACCATCTGGTGCTTGGAACCGATCGACTGTTGAAAATGCCCTTCGTTTTTATTACAACAAAGGATGCTTTTCAGCTCACCGAAACAGAAAAAAAGAATTTACAAAAATACTTTATGAACGGCGGTTTCATGGTAGTTGAAAATGCGGAACCTCGAGGGGATTACAGCCGGGGCGGCGCATCGCTCAAACAAATGCTCCGTGACACCATTCCAAATGCCAGGTTCTCTCCCATACCCGATAGTCATCCTATCTATCATTGCTTTTTTGACTTCGATGACGGACCGCCCAACGGTGCTGAAATCGGCCTTTTCGGAGGAAATACAAATAACTTTAATAGAATGCTTATGTCAAAAAGGATTTTCGCTCTTGAGGGTGTATGGTACAAGGACAGACTTGTTGCAGTTTATTCCGATAAGGGCTATATAGTAAAGTGGAATGATAATGCAAACAATGAACCCCAGTTGAAAATGGGCGTTAATTTTATTGTATACGCCCTTACCCAGAAAGGCGGCATTGCACGTAAATAGTAACCATTACTGCTCAATGATAACAGGTTATAAAGATACATTTTTTTAAAGAGCGGGAAAAAACCAGCTTTTAGCCATGAGAGCGGTGAAACAACTTTTTCACCACCCTCTCAAATTCTATATGCGATTTTATTCATCCTATATCTTTCATCCTTCATCCTTTAACTATTTGTCAATCGTACCTCATATTTTGCAAATAGATATGCCTTTTACTTGATTTCAAGAGAAGAAATTACTTTATTAATACATAATTTTAACAATTCGAAACAACTATTTTAGAGAGGAACAAAAAATTATGACCGGTATCTTACTGATCGAAGGGCGCGAAATCCTCGATTCACGAGGCAATCCCACTGTAGAAGTAGAAGTTACCCTGGAATGCGGTGCAATAGGAAGGGCGCTTGTTCCATCCGGAGCATCGACCGGTGAAAATGAAGCAACCGAATTGAGGGATGGCGATAAATCAAGATACGGCGGCAAGGGTGTCCTCAAAGCTGTCGATAATGTCAATAATGTCATCGCCCCCGAAATTGAACTCATGGACGCCACCGACCAAATCGGTATTGACAGGGCAATGATTATTCTTGACAATACAGAGAACAAATCCAATCTCGGCGCAAATGCCATTCTCGGTGTTTCAATGGCAACAGCACGTGCTGCAGCCGAGGCAGTGGGTCTTCCTCTCTACCAGTATCTGGGCGGAATTCACGCACACCTCCTTCCCACACCCATGATGAATATCCTGAACGGAGGGAAACATGCGGATAACAACGTGGACCTTCAGGAATTTATGGTCATGCCGGTTGGCGCCCCGTCATTCCGTGAGGGACTTCGTATGGGCGCTGAAGTATTTCACTCGCTCAAATCAGTGCTTAAGGGGAAAGGTCTCAACACCTCTGTCGGTGATGAAGGCGGTTTTGCTCCCAATCTTAAATCCAATGAAGAAGCGCTCATGGTTATCATGGAAGCCATTGAAAAAGCTAACTACAAGCCCGGTGATGATGTGATGATAGCTCTCGATCCCGCTGCGAGCTCTTTCTATGACAAAACCAAAGATAAATATATCCTCGAAGGTGAAGGCGGACGTGCACTGAGCAGTGAAGAGCTTGTGGATTTCTATGAAAATTTTGTTCAGACCTACCCTATCATTTCCATAGAAGACAGTCATGATGAAAATGATTGGGATGGTTTTAGACTCATCACAGAACGTCTGGGAAACCGGATTCAGATAGTCGGCGATGATCTGTTTGTTACGAATACCAAATTTCTGAAAAAGGGCATAGAGACAAAAGCCGCAAATTCGATTCTTGTCAAGGTCAATCAAATCGGCACTTTAACAGAGGCATTCGATGCCATAGAGATGGCCATGAAAGCCGGGTTTACCGCTGTCGTTTCTCACCGTTCAGGTGAAACCGAGGATTCGACCATCGCCGATATCGTGGTTGCCGCAAACACCGGCCAGATAAAAACCGGTTCTGCCAGCCGTTCGGATCGAATCGCAAAATATAACCAGCTTCTTCGTATCGAGGACGAACTCGGTGATAATGCCGTTTATGCCGGGAAAAACGCATTTTATTCAATTCGCTAAAAAATGCACCGGGATATCAATAATCATTTCTATTTGATTATGAAAGGTAACTCGGTAAAGCAATATTTCAGTTCCTTTCTTCCCTCTTTTGTAAAAGAAAAAAAGAAAGATTGTTGTAACCGGATAGTTATTATTATTTTATCCAGACTATAAAAAAACCTTTTAACTACGGCAAGCCAGAATGTAAACAGCTCAGCCGTCAAATTGCCGGTGGCCAAATGCTTGATATCAGATTTATCAGAGAAAACCCCGAACTCGTAAAGGAAGGGGCGCGTAAAAAACGAATACCTGTCGACATCGACCGTCTCCTTGAAGTCGATGAAAAACGCCGTAAACTTCTCCAGGAGTCAGAAAACCTGAAAGCCGAAAAGAACACAGCGAGCCAGGAAATTGCCCGACTCCGGGGAGAAGAAAAAACCGCTGCAATCGCCGAAATGAAAAGCGTTGCAGAACGTATAAAAAGTATTGACTCCGAGCTTGAATCCATCCTCATCGAGTACAATGCCTTGATGCTTCAGGTTCCCAATCCGCCGGACGAAGATGTTCCCGAAGGGGAAGATGACCAGGATAATGTTGAGTTACGCCGTGTGGGAGAACTACCGAAGTTCGATTTTGAACCCCGTGACCATGTGGAGCTTGGCGAATTGCTCGACATCATTGATATTCCCCGCGGTGTCAAGCTTGCCGGCGCACGGTCATATATCCTCAAGAATGAGGGAGTACTGCTCGAATACGGCATTCTGATGTATGCGCTCAAAAAGATGGTCGAACTGGGATTTACCCCGATGATAGTCCCCCACCTCGTCAAGGATATCGCTATGATCGGCACTGCTTATTTCCCCGGAGGAGAAGAGCAAGCCTACACCTGTGAACGCGATAATCTTCACCTGATAGGAACTGCGGAAGTTCCGGTTACCTCATACCACTATGATGAAATACTCGATGAAAAGAGCTTGCCCCGTTATTACTGCGGCATTTCTTCGTGCTATCGCCGTGAAGCGGGAACGTACGGCAAAGATACAAAGGGACTTTACCGTATCCACCAGTTCCAGAAAGTTGAACAGGTGATAATCTGCAAGGCCGATGAAAAAATTTCAGCCGAGAAACATGAGTTTATAACACGGAATTCGGAGAATCTTGTGAAAGACATAGGCGTCCCCTACCGTGTCGTACTGGTATGTAGCGGCGATCTCGGACAGCCGCAAAAACGCAAATATGATATTGAATGCTGGATGCCCTCTCGCGGCAGCTACGGCGAGACTCACTCTTCCAGTAAGTTTTTTGATTTCCAGGCCCGGAGACTGAAACTCAGGTATCGAGATTCCGGGGGCAATGTTACCTATTGCCATACTCTCAACAATACTTTTATTGCCAGTCCTCGCATTCTGATATCCATTCTTGAATGCAACCAGCAGAGAGACGGTTCAGTGGTGGTGCCGGAAATTCTCAGATCCTACTTGGGCGGTATCGAGGTAATTGAGCCTAAAAAATAAGGCTTTTTCATATAAGGATTATACCATTATGAAATTTACCAAAATGCAGGGTCTCGGCAATGATTTTATTATCATTGACCTTTTTAACCAATCAATTCATGACCCTCATGAAATAGCCCCGAAAATGTGCGACAGGCATTTCGGAGTCGGCGCCGATGGTTTGATACTTGTCGGACCATCGGATAAATATGACTTCCGTATGCGTGTGATAAACAGCGACGGCAGTGAAGCGGAAATGTGCGGAAACGGCATTAGATGTCTTGCACGGTATGTTATTGAGACGGGTCTCACTGACAAAACCGAATTCATAACCGAAAGTCTGCAAGGTACTCATGTTCAGAATGTTCATCTTATTGACGGCAATTTTGTTGATGTTACGACTTTTATGGGGAAACCGGCTCTCAGAAGAAGCAAAATACCGATGACCGGAAAAGATTCGGAAATGGTTGTACATGAGGAATTTGAAGTTGACGGTTCTATGTACCATATCACTCTGGTCAATATGGGGAATCCACACTGTGTCATTTTTGTTGATGATGTTGACAACGTGGATCTACCTTCAATCGGTCCGAAATTTGAGCATCATGCGAATTTCCCCAATCGCATAAACACCGAGTTCGTCCGGGTACTCGATAAAAACAATCTCAGAATGCGTGTATGGGAACGCGGGTGCGGAGAAACTCTGGCATGCGGCACAGGCGCTACCGCTTCGGTTGTTGCGGCAATATTAAACGGATTAACGTATGAAACGGTTATGGTTCACCTTGCCTATGGCGATCTTACCATCGAGTGGAAAAATCGCAGCGAACTCTATATGACAGGCGGCGCAGAGACTGTTTTTACCGGGGAATACAAAATTTAGTGCAACAAATATATATGCTATGCGTATATTATAAATACTAATGTATACAAAATACTATTGTATACATTATCTAACAATTTTTAAATTTACCTGAAAGGAATTGAAATGGAAGAAGATATAAAAAAAGCTCTCGATGAAATCAGACCGGCGCTTCAGGCTGACGGTGGCGATGTCGAATATGTCAGTCTTGAAGGCGATGTTGTAAAAGTGAGACTGAAAGGCGCTTGCAGCGGATGTCCCATGGCCACGATTACTCTTAAACAGGGAATTGAACAGTTCATTAAGAAACAGATACCCGGAATTTCGAGCGTCGAATCTGTTTAAAGGTATTGACGGTGGCTGGTAAAAAAAAGAAAAAGAATTCATACAACGAAAACTGGAAATCGGAAATAGCAGCGTATGACGAAAAATGCCGTCACCAAAAACTGGATTTTTATAAAAATCACATTATTATAAAAGATTCAGGAATTGAAAAACTGACAAAAGAGGAAAACGAAATTATGATCCTTTATCTCAACGGTCTTTCATGTTCCGAAATCGCAAAAAAATTCAACATTGAAACAGAATTGATTACTTCTCTCATGGAAATTATCAAGGCGAAGTTATCTATGGATGATTAGATTTTCATCATTGTAAGCACCTTTCTGAAAAGGAGGTGCTTTTTTTTTAATTATTTCACCGGATTCTTCCGTAGATAAATTGAAAAGCTTTTAACTTTGCATAATTATACATAGATGTAATAAAGTAACATATACATACAATACGATAGAAAGAAGTAGAATGAGAACGAAACTCCTGATTCTTCTATACTGTGCATTCTTAACTCCCACCGGTATCCATGCACAAAATTATTCGGTATCCTTAACATCGGGAACGGCAGGTATAGGTGTTGAGGGGATGAGAACATTTGGCCCCGGTTATACCGTTCGCGCCGGATTTGCCAACATATCATACAGCCACTCGGGATACGATGGCGATGATTATATCATGGATACAGATCTGACCTTATCATCGGTTTCCATGTTAGCTGACTGGTTCCCGTTTGAAGGAGTTTTTCATTTTACCTGCGGTATTATATATAACATAAATAAAGCTGAAGCGTTTCTGACTCCATCAGAATCTCATGATGTCGGCGGCAGGATTTACACTCCGGAAATGTTAGGGAATATAACTGCAAAAATCGGCTTTCAAAAAGTTGCCCCCTATTTTGGAATCGGTTACAGGGAAGGAAATGCGAAAGGTTTGGGATTTACACTCGATATGGGCGTATTCTATCATGGACATCCAAGCGTTGATTTAACCGCTAATGGTTTGCTCGAACCATCTACCGAACAGGCTCCGATTATTGAAGAAAATTTAAAATGGTTTTCGTTTTTCCCGGTACTATCTCTTGGTTTAACATACACATTTTAAACAGGTTTCATAACTATTGAATAGTATCAATAGAATCAGTAGTATCTATTTTCATGTCATTCCTGATAACCTCAATACAATTGGATATACGCTGCGATATATTTTCTCCACTGAAAACGTATAAGTACTTTTTTAGAATAAAGTTCCTTTACTGGTCGTGAATAAATAATGAATTGTAACGTAACCATAGACATACGCTGGCAAACATGAATACATTCATGTCATGTACGTCATATAATCGACAAAATACGAATAAAAACATAGAAAAAATCGTTGTGAATCAAATAATGAGTTGCATATCCGTAACCTATTATTAATTATTATATTATAACTATTCAAAATCATTTACCATGTTAAACACGAAAAATACTTTTAAAAAGTGAGCTAATATATTATTATATATAAGAAATAATAACTATTAAACGGTCATTAAAAAATATCATGGAGAAGGTGAAAACGTGAAGGTTGTTTTATGAATGCTGAGTACATCAGGCACATAAGATAATCGACATATTATAGTAACGCTAATACTTCATATAGTATCAGAATAATTCATTATAACGTATGAAAAAGAAAGGAAAATAATTGTATGAAACGCCGTGATTTTATCGTCAAGGGAACAGCTGGCGCTGCTATTCTGGGAACAGCGGGATGCTCCGTTTTCGGGCAACGCTCGGTGAAGGTAATTCGTAAGAAACCCGTGCCGGATCCCGACATCCTCAAAGTAACAAAATCCAAGCCCAAAGGGGGCACTATACCCATGAAGGAAATCGGTAAAACGGGCATTAAAGTGACCAGGTTTGCCTTCGGCTCGCATTTACCGACAGCCCTTGTTCCCTATGAAAAGGAACGTGGAATTATCATACGGCAAGCGCTTGACTACGGTATAAATATTTTCGATGTCTATGACTATGAGCAGAAGTGCTTTCAATACGAGCCTATGGGACGCCACCTTAAGGATGTTATAAACGATGTGGTCATCTCCATTACGTTATCTCCCTATGACGACCGCAATTTCGAGCAGGAGTTCCACCGTGACCTGAAAGCCTTTGGTCGTGATTATATCGACATGGTCCGTATTCATACCTATAATCCAAACGGTAAAAACTGGGAAAACTGGGAAAAGCTCTTCAAGTTCAAGGAACAGGGTAAAATCCGCGCTGTCGGTATACCTATCCACTGGGAGAAAGACCTCGACCAGGTGTTACGGACGATTCCTATAGATTATGTCATCCTGCCCTATAACTTCTACCATAACCTGCTCTATACAGGTGAGATTATCGGCGACCTGGATCCTCTGGGAAAACGGCTCAAAGACAGGGGTATCGGCGTGGTCGTTATGAAGGCCCTCGGGAGTGAGTGGTTTATCTCCCACTTCGTCGAAGCTGCGAAGAAATTCGATAAATCCGGCGAAATCAGCATGGCTCAGGCAATGCTCCGCTATGTCATCAATTCGGGACTCGATCCTGACACGACACTCTCGGGTATGTGGTGCATGAACGACCTCTATGATAACCTGCCGGCATACTTTAATCCGCGGATGTCACCGGAGGAAAGTGCGCTACTCGACAATATGAGAAATTTCGCGAGAATTACTGCAAAGGCCGCTCTGCCAGAACACTACCGTTTCCTGGACACCTGGGCTGCGCCTCTGCCGGAAGGTGTAACACCAAGTAATACCGTGTGAATCGTATAACCATGAGCCCTCATGGTCCATGCATCCTGAGGGCTCATGGTTTAGTATTCCATGAGCCGATGTATAATATCTCCAACTTTAAATAAAACATATAATTATATTTGTACGCATTACCATTTTATATAGAAACAGATTATAATCTGCCCTTACGGATTGAAATTAATTTCATTTAAAAGAGGAATTGATATCATTCCCTTTTCAATTTCCACTGGTATGTACTACTAATGTAACCTGATTGTTTTCATTTTGTTAGAATACACCTGCCATTTTTATTTAGTCTTCTTTTGAATAATCCATATAATACAATCGGGTATTACGTCACTGTCTTCTTTACCTTCCTGTATGATATGACATACGCTGCCGTATAAAGGACCAACCCGATAACAAGAAGCCAATAAAGGTACGGTTCCGGTATTTCCTGATGAAGCGCCGCTCCGGTATCGTGCATAAAAGAAAACAGCAATAAGAGGGTGGCAATAATTGCGAGGATCCATGTGGTTTTTGACGGTTTGAAATCATACCCGTTTTCAAATAATCCTGTTATTGAAATTCCGATAATAATCATTACCAGCGCTATCATTACCGGTGCAATAACCGGCCCTATCCAGGGCAATGGTATCAAGAAAAGAATATCCCAGTCAAAAAGCGATGATGGCCAGTCAATGCATACTTTCAGCCAGATATAAAAGAAAATATCCCACACCCCGAACATGATTATGAAGTATCCAAACCGGTTCCAGAACTTCTTTGCAGCGAGGGCGGAAACACTTCCAAGCATGATTATGGTAGCCGCCTCGCGGAACACTTCCAGTATTATCATTCGTACGGGAATCATTTTGAGCGGAAATGAAAAACCATTCGGGTAGAAAATACTCCTCAGGTAGACAACCACCATTGCCTCAAAGTAACCCATAGCAACGGCAAACAGGCAAACATAAAAGAGTCTGGCGGGATATGAGAGTGGGGTTTTGTTTATCATACAAATACTTATATTTACAAGGAACGGGCCTGTAAGCCGGGTTCTGTCACCTCGGGAGGTGGATGGTCATTTATCTGGGGAGTGCGGTTACACGCCTCCTCAAGCGGTCTACCCGGGACTGGTAGCGGCGCGGGCAACGCCTCGTCCCCTATTTGGCCTTGCTCCGGGTGGGGTTTACAATGCCCCGGATGTTACCACCCGGGCGGTGGGCTCTTACCCCGCCATTTCACCCTTGCCCCCGCGAACGGAGGCGGTATACTTTCTGTTGCACTTTCCTTAACCGGCGAACCGGCCACCGGGAATTACCCGGCACCCTGCCCTTCGGAGCCCGGACTTTCCTCACATGTTTCCATGCGCAACCATCCGGCCCGTTCCTGGATATCTTTCATTATCTCTTTGTAGTATACTTATTTAATCCTGTAAAAGCGACTATAATTATACTTAGCAGAATGAACAAAATTGAATGGAAAAAACCATATGTAGTTCCGATTGGCATACTATAAAATAGTATATACTACTCAACCAAAACGATCGCCCATATCAAAAATATGACAAAATATACTGCTTCCTACTGTTCATCAACAAGTTTCACTGCAGTTCCATACGCCAGAAGTTCCGCCGCGCTCTGCATCATGCTCGAAGTAGAGAAACGAACGTTGATGACCGCATCGGCGCCAAGACTTTTTGCTTCTTCTGCCATCCTGTCAAGGCACTGTTCACGGGATTCTGCCATCATTTTCGTATACTCCTCTATCTCGCCGCCAACAATATTTTTCAAACCCGCGAGAATATCTTTTCCGACATGACGGGCACGGATAGTATTCCCCTTGACAAGACCAATAGATTCAACAACCTTTTTACCGGGCACATAATCTGTCGTAACAATTATCATCGTTTCACCTCCGAAATATATTTATCAACCTTATTTACCGCATTCTTTTCACGAAGAACCGAGAGGAAAAGAACGGCAAAACCTATAACAAACAACAGTACGCCAAGACCAACGATAGTATATATATCCGGATTGGTTATTACCCGGTAAATCCAGTATCCGGTAAGAATGAGCGAACCGGCAATAAAAAAAACCCAGGCAACGCTTCTCTCGATACGGTTGTAAATGCTGCTCCAGTATTTATCCCACACTACCTCCGGTAAATCCGTAATTTTCATGGAATCGGTCACCTCCTTCAAAGCGGTCAACTCCTGAAGCATCTTTCTGCATGTATCGCAGGATTTGAGATGTTTTTCAAAATCTTCACGCTCCTTTTCATCCATTTCGCCATCTGCATAGCGCATAACGCTTATCTCATCATTTTTATCAGGTAACATTATTAAATCATCCCCTTTGAAATTCTTTTTCCAGTTTTTCCCTGAGGATTTTTCTGGCATGATACAATCTGGACATAACTGTTCCTTCGGGTATTGCAAGCGTTTCTGCAATTTCACGGTATGACATCTCATTGAAATGTTTCAGTACAATAATCTCCCTGAATTCTTCCTTAAGGCAGAAAACGGCTCTCAGGACCATCTCACGGGTCTCTTTCTTTTCCAGAGCTTCATGGGGATCGGCTGAACTATCGGGTAAATCAAAATTGCTCTTTTCCATAACCTCATCGAGAGATATCTCGTTTCGATGCTTTTTCTTTTTTATCAGGTTTAACGCTAAATTCTTTACTATGCTGAATAACCATGAACGGAAACTCCGCCCCTCTTCGAACCTGTTTATGGCATTCCATGCTTTTATGAAAGCTTCCTGTGAAATTGAAAAAGCATCATCAACGTTTTTGAGATAGGAAAATGCAAATCCATACGCCTGTTTTTTATAGCGATTTACCAAAATACCATACGCGTTCTTATCCCTCATTTTACATTTTTGAATTAATACCGTTTCAGTTAGTTCTGTCATATTCTATTCGCTTATTATTTTGACTTTCATAAGG
>AQSL01000132.1 GCA_000403035.1 Candidatus Latescibacter anaerobius SCGC AAA252-E07
GCCTTCTCCCTTCTCCCTTCTGCCTTCTGCCTTCTGCCTTCTCCCTTCTCCCTTCTCCCTTCTGCCTTCTCCCTTCTCCCTTCTGCCTTCTGCCTTCTCCCTTCTGCCTATCTTTCTAAACAGGCATTATCCTTTTGCACTCATACCACGTGAGAAGCCCAGCGTTTCAGGAAGCGGTAGTGCGGCGGCAGCGCGGCTTCCTCGATAAGTTTTGCGTATTTTCTGACGTTGTCCAGAAGTTTCGTTTCCTCCGATGAAATCTCAGGGCTGAAAAACGCCGCAATGTTGTCATAGACATCATTCATGCACCACATGCCGCCCATCACGGTGTCGGGTTCAAGGCCGCTGTTAATGACATAGCGGAGCATTGCCTGCCCGAGACTCAGTTCGCCTTTTGTATCGAATTCTTTTGCGACTTCCATGAGATGGGCTACATACCATTCGCTCGCGAACGGTTTCATGGTGATAACGCCGATGCCTTTCCGGCGTAATTTTGCTGCCAGCGGATCGAAATCATCGGGTACCTTGCCGGTGTAGAGAATGTTGTGATAGAAGTTATACGGCAGGATGACATAATCCATTGGGAGTTCCTCGGCGAGGATGACATCCATCTCCTCGGGGTAGTGAATCGGGACACCGACCGCACGGATAGCGCCCTTCTCGCGAAGCTTGAAAAGCTCTTCCCATTCCGGCCAGTTCGCCGCCTCGTGGGTATGGGAGTGGAGGCGCACCATATCGATGTAGTCGCGGTGGAATAACTTGAGGATACGTTCATGCGATTGGGTAGCGGTGAGATTGCGTTCTGTATCCGCACCACCATACATGGAAATTACCACGTTGTGCTTGAGCGGACTGAGGTATTCGCCTGATGTCACATATTCGGGAGGATAAACATCGAATATATTGACCCCGAGATCATAAGCTTCCATAAGCATTTTCTTGCGGTAGTCCGGGAAAGCATGAAGTTCTCTGGGCGTATGCGATCCGAATGTGTAATATGAGACCTTTATGCCGGTTTTTCCCACCACACGCATTTCCATGCTGCCTTTGGGTTTCGGTTTTGTCACCTTGAGGAATTCATTGGAAAAATCATGAACTTTAGGTTTTATCTCCACCTGCTGTCTCCGCATGGATGAACATCCTGCGGTTCCGGCTGCAAGTGTTCCCAGTGCCGCTGACTTGAAAAAATCACGTCGTTTCATCGTACCGATCCTCAACAAATTTCAGGTAATACATTATGTTTCAGACAGAGATCAATTCTCTCCCTGTTTCTTGCCTGTTTTTAAATATTCTTTCGCCGTCCGAATTCATCCTTTTATTTCTATCTCCATATCTTTCCTTAGCTCATCCACCCATTCCGCGATATGATCGTTCTTGCGGTTGTAATGTATCTGTTCACTGATGGTGTCGCGGCATTCCTCGAGTGGAATCTGCTCCGGCGGCTTTTTTTCATAGACTGTTGCGATATGATACCCGAACTGGGTCTGGAATACCGGCGATATTTCCCCGGCTCCCATGGAAAAGACTATTACATCGAATTCCTCTACCATCTTCCCGCGGGAAAAGAAGCCGAGATCCCCGCCGATGTCATCGCAGCCCGAGTATGTATCCGCCGTTTCGGTAAAATCGGCGCCTTCGAGCAGCTTTTTCCGTA
Organism: Candidatus Latescibacter anaerobius SCGC AAA252-E07; assembly: GCA_000403035.1. Classification (GTDB taxonomy): domain Bacteria; phylum Latescibacterota; class Latescibacteria; order Latescibacterales; family Latescibacteraceae; genus Latescibacter; species Latescibacter anaerobius. The sequence continues at coordinate 1,655 of AQSL01000132.1, forward strand.
TCTCCTTCATCTCGTTATATGTGCTCAGAGGGTCTGCGGGATTGACCTTTTTTACGATATGGGCGGCATGGATTTTTTCCGGTTTCACATGGTCCGATTTGTTTTCATCGTAATAGGCGCTGATTTCGTCCTCCGATGCTGCCGTTACATCCTTGGTAATATCTTCCAGAAGGCGGGTTATCCTGATATTCTGCTCAATGTCCTTTTTTATCAGATCGTCATCTTCTTCAGAAAGGTTGAAATGACGGTAGAACTGATCTTTTCCCCCGTAACGGGCCGCAAGCTTTCCAAATTCCTCGTTGATGGTCTTTTTCGAGATGCTGCCGAACCGCTTGTTTGCCTGCTGGCGGATAATGGTCTGGTCTATCAGATTCTGCTGTGCCTGTTTTTTGATTTCCTTATTTGAGGTATCGGGATTTTCCTTACGCACATTCTGTATTTCACGGTTGCAGATTTCGGAACTTATTTTTTCTCCGTTGATGATAATTTCCATACTTTTCTCCTGTTCATCATATAAATATAATTAAAAATATCGTCCGTTGCGTAGAGTGTATTTGCATTATTTTTCTGTATTGTTCTTTTATATTAATACGGTGTCAAAACAAACATGGGATTATCATCACGCACAAACTCATTGAAGCCGCTTTCTTCCGAGTATTTTCCATTGAAAATGAGCAGCTTGTTATCACGCCATTCAAACCCGTAAGTCTTGGGAATGCCTCGCTCATCCCGATCTTCCAATATCTTGAAGTAATTACTTTTCGTTAAAACGTAATCGAGGCCTATATTATAATCGAAATGCCTTCCTTATAATCTCGATATTCCGTGCGTTTCCCGCCAGGTTGGGATTATCAGACTCGGTCGGCGGGAGCGTTGTCTGCTCATCCGGCCTTGCGAAACCATAGAATCCAACATCACCGTAGCGCGGGTCACCGAGGATTTTCGCGGCATCGTGCTGGTCGCCCCATCCGCTGAGACACTGGATTACCGAGGCATGCGGGCCTACAGCTTTTCTCACCGCTTTTAGTATGGAAGGATCGGGATGCTCGTTCATGAGCCAGTCCACCTCGCGGAGCATCGACAGTCCGGCAACCTGCGGGTGGTCTAACTTGTGGCTGGAGAGCCAGATGATACAATCGGATTTTGTCGATTTTGCCGCCTTGCGGATTCTTTCCCATGCCCGCTCTACAGAACGACGGCGGAATTCTGTCTCCCTTTGCCCGTCGATGGCAGCCACACCGGGGAACGGTTCGCCAAAAAGCTCGCCGTACATTTTCTTTTCGCAGTCGAGCCATTTCAGCTTGTCGAAGTGTATTACATGGAACATCCAGTCTATCATGAACCCGTCAATATCGGTTTTTGTTAAAACATCCTCGATTACAGCGCACAGGTAGTCGAGGTATTCGGTGGTAAGCGGAATATGAGTTGAACTGGGAGTGCCGTAGCTGAGGCCGGGATGGGTTTCACCCCAGTATGTATTCGCCCCAACGCAGAAATATCCCATTACCCTCATGCCCTCTTTGTGTCCCAACTCCGTGATCTCTTTCAGGAAGTCGCCCTGCATTCCCGGCTGTACCGGCGCAACATCGCTGCGAAACCAGGCATATCCGCAGCAGTTGGTGCAGAAGGTCTGGATGGTGTTTACTCCGAGGTCACGGTACCATTTCAGGTGTTCTTCAGGTGAAGCGTTGGCGTACATTCCGGGCGGTGCAAATCCGTTTTCACCCCAGTTGAAATCGATGCAGAAAGCTTTTATTTTTTCAATTTTTTTTTGCAGACCTGCTTCGACGGTCTGGGCAATTCCCCGTTTATAACGCATCATGGCTTCGAGGAAATTATAATCTCCCCAGATAAGGGAGGTGTCCGCCTGGGGATCTGTGGGTTTTTTCCAGGTAGCATGGGTGACAATACCGTAACTTTTCGAGGAGTCTGCACGGTATGCGGGCGAACAGAGCGATGCAAGGATGTTGATTGCGGCAGTTTTGTATCGTTCTCTGTCTGTCCCGTTCGTGACCTGTGTGCAGAGTTCAAGCAGACCGTCCGCCGCGATTGCTCCCGCCGAAGCGTCCCTCATGGCATCGGGTATAGCCGGGTCCGAGGCATCCCAGTACGGGACATAATCATCGGGAAGAGCAGCGATGAAATAATCCGCCACTTTCTGGGCCGCCGCGAGAAACTCAGGATTGCCGGTCTCACGGTATGCCATGGAGAAACCATAGAGCGCCTGTCCCTGACCACGTAACCAACCGGAATCCCCGCTGAGCCCGCAGAGGGTGTCATGACCAAGGACCTCGCCGGTATCAGGGTCGAAATCAACAACCTGTATGGTGCTGCCGTCATCACGGATGTGATGTTTGATGGTGTTGAGAGCGTGCGTTTCCGCAAGTTCGTAGTAGTCGGAGTGACCGCCGTTGCGTGCCGCCCAGAATAAGAGTTCGAGGTTGACCATGGTGTCAATCATCACCGGGAACCGCCACTGCTCCATCTCGTTTGCCTTGATCATCCCGACAGTGCGTTTAAAACGTTTAGCAAGCGAGCGGGCGGACTCTACGACAACATCCCGGTAGTGATCGTTTCCAGTGAGCCGGTATCCGTGCCCGAAGCTGGACATCATCTTGAAACCGTTATTGTGATTGCTTGTGCAAAACTTTTCTTCTTCCATGCTATGTGTCCAGGTTTCGGCAAATCCCTTCCACTGTTCATCCCCGGTATGTTCGTACATGAGCCAGAGACATCCTGCGAAAAAACCGCTCGACCATGCGGAGCTGTCCGTCGTTTCCCATGTGCCGTCATCTTTTATAAACCGCGGGAACCTGCTGCCGTCTTTGACCTTCCCGACAGTCTTTTCCAGTTGTTTTTCGGCAAAAGCCATGCAATCCCGGACAGATAGAGCGGCGCCGCTTTTTTGCACCGTAGCCGTTTCATTTTCCTGTTCCGGCGAAGCACATGATGTAACCAGAGCAGCACAGCAGAAAAGTGTCAGTATGCAGCGATAAAAAGGATTCTTCATGTAATGAACCCCCCTTTTGAGACTTTATTCTTCATTATCCTCGTCTTTAACCGGTTTCTGACGCCAATAATTTGCGAGTGTCGAGCCGGAGATATTCATCCATTTCCCGAAGATAATCGGCGCGAGTGCGGCATCGGGGCTTTTCAAAACATCGATAGCAAGTCCCATTCCCATTCCCCCGTTCTTCAATCCAACCTCAATCGCTATCGTACGGCAGTCTTTTTCCGAAAGCCCGACTGCTCTGCTTGACCAGTAACCGAGTATGTAACCGAAAAAATTAAGAACGATGGATGCGCCGATAATTGCCAATGCGGAAACAAGAAGTCTGTCACGGTAATGAGCGACAACGATGGTCACGAAAAGCAGGATGGCTCCCATGGATAAAAGTGGAAGAATCCTGTCAAACCATGCAATACGGCTTCGCAGAAATCTATTTGCAATCAGACCCGCTACAACGGGCAGAATGATCATATTGAGTATTGAAAGCATCATGCCGATAAATTCTATGTTGATTAATCTTCCGGCGAAAATTTTCATGAGCAACGGTGTAACAACAGGAGAAATGAGGGTTGCAAAGGTGGTTATGCTTACGGAAAGAGCCACATTCCCTTTTGCAAGGAAAGCCATGACATTTGAGGCCACACCTCCCGGACACGAGCCGATAAGAATAACTCCGGCGGCAACCTCGGGCTCGAAACCGAATGTTTTGGCGATTACAAACCCCGCAAAGGGCATGATGGTAAATACAAGAAATGTGCCGATAAAAAGTCCTTTTGGCTTTTTCAGTTCGCGGGCAAAATCACCCACACTGAGTTTTGTGCCCATACCAAACATGATGAGCTGTATGAGGGGTTTCACCAGTTTCATGGTATTAAAACCCCAGTTGGTGAAAAGCCACGGGAAATACATGGCAGCCGCCAGGAATGCGAATACCCAGAAAGTGAATGCGTTTCCCCTGAGGATTCTGGTTCCCCGTGAGTAGAAAGCCATGAGTACAAGGGTTCCGACAAACGGTACGCCTGCCTGTGCAACCTTGCCTGATACTATCATAAAAATGGTTGCAATAAAGGAAATGAAACTGAGCGCTAATAAGGTATTGAAAAAAAGCTTTCTTTTTCCTGTTGTTCTATTTTTCATTCCGTCCCTTTCAGCCGTGAGTGATGGGGAGCATGGTACGGTTTGCCGGTTTTTGGAGGTCTTTTATTTTGCGTACACATTCCTTACAAAAGCCCCATATCCCTGAGGATTCCCCTGAGCATTTCCCTTTTCTCTTCCGAAAGGGGGCCGACCGGTTTGCGGCATGGGCCTGCGGGAAGCCCTTGCAGAGTCATGGCTTCCTTCATGGTAACCGGAAAAGTGCCCTGGGAGAAAAACTCCCGAAGCGGGATAAGCTTTTCCTGGTACCGCCATGCGGATTCGATGTTCCCGGCACTATACTCGTTGTAAATGCCCAGTACAATATCAATGGCGGCATTTGAGGTTGCTGCAACCGCGCCGTCCAGACCGGAAGCAAGCGCGGAATAAATAAGCTGGTCACGGCCGATAAAAACCCTGAAATAGTCCGGGCAGCGTTTCTTGTATTGTATGGTCATCGCCAGGTCGCCGCTGGAGTCCTTGATACCGGTCAGGTTAGGAGAATATTCGCAAATCCGTGCAACCGTTTCCGGGAGAATATTGAGATGAGTCCTCCAGGGATTGTTGTAAATAAGCACCGGTATGTCAACCGCATCCATGATATCACAGTAATGATTGTAGAGTTCATCCTGGTTAGGACTGATATAAAACGGCGTGATGATCGTTACTGCATCTGCACCTGCTTTGTGTGCGGCACGGGTCATTTCAATCACACCGCGGGTCGTCATCCCGCCTGTTCCCATAAGTACGGGAACACGGCCGTTGACCGTTTCCAGGCAGATATCGAGCAGCCGTAGTTTTTCATCGTTGGTGAGACTATGGCCTTCTCCCTGTCCTCCGCAGGTAAAAATACCATAAGCGCCGTGATCGAGCAGGTAACCGATAATCTTGCGGAACCCGCTTTCATCAATATTTTCATTCCTGTCAAAAACTGTTACAACCGGGGTAATAATACCTTTTAAATCCAATTTCATACGAATTCTCTCAGCCTCCTGATTGTTATATTATTATGAGTGATGTCAGAAGTAATACTATTTCCTTCGATAAAGTGTAAAAACAAACTTTTTGTTATACCTTTTTAAATACTTATTTAATTATGCACTTCATTGCACCACTCCCAATAAATAAAATATGCAATATTTTATTGAGTTGTTGAATAAGATTGAATAATAATATCCATTATATCATCTATAGTATAATCTTTATCAATTATATTTGGATAAACAAATATTGTGCGTGTAATATTTCCATAGCCATGAGTTTTAGGTATTTGTTTTGTTAAATTTTTTGGATCATTAATAACATCATTCTCAGTTCTAATTAAATATCTGAGGCAATTTTTTTTGTTTTGTATTGAAAGACAGGCAAAATTCAAAGATGTTTTATAAATAATTTCAGAATTTGTTGTATAACATTCAATTTCTGAGCTAATACCTAAGATTTTATTATTTAAAAGATTAAAAAGCTCTTTAATGTCTTTTGAAGCTCCTTCTAAATGTTCTTCAATACTTTTAGGTTTTCTTGGTTCTCTTTTAATTTTTTCAATTTTGGTTTTACCTGTTTTACTTTTTATAAGTTGCTCTGGTTCTTCTTCTCTTAAAATTATTAATGTATTATTTTCATAGTATCTGTACTTCCATAACTCAGCTCCAAGTGATAAGGCTAAACATTTATCATCAATAGAATATTCTTGTGCAAAACATATTATTCGTGGATTTGTAAAGTCAATTTCACCATAAAAGTCTTTAATGTTTTTCCTTACTAATAATTCAAACGAATCTGGATTTTGCTTTATCCAAGTCATATATCGATTTGCCTGAGTTAATTGACCTGTTTCTTTATATTTTTTATATTCAATAACAACGGGCCTATTTGATTCATCAACTGCCAATGTTTCAATTCTTCCATGTTTGTCAGTAACATGTTCATCCTTTATATATTTTAATCTAAAAATTTCTTTTAGATTATTATCTATAAGTTTATGAAGTTTTAATTCATTAATGAATTCTTTTTGTTTGATTTTTTTTGCTTTGCCATTGTTAATTTGAAAAGCAGGCATAAAAATTTCTCCATTACTATTATTTTATCATATTAGTTCATATTCGTAATTAACAGCAGGTATAACAGTGGCAATTAAGCGGTGGCTTCAAGATTTATTAGATATCACACATGCTACCCGTTTAGCCGTCCGCTTGAATTGCTTTGTTAGGTTGCGATACTTGGTTCACTGCTTCCACGGAAACTTACCTTGCTGTATGAGGTAAGGAAGCTGACCTGACACGCCCAGCACTCCGAACACTATAAAGAAGATCAATAGCGCAGACAGACCAGCCCCAGCTTCTGTCAAAGATTGGATTTGGCTCAGGACATTGTATGACAAAAACAACGCAATGAAACCAAGCAAGGTTGTAATCAAGTAAAAAAACATGTCCGCAATACACAACAGGGAAATCTTTTGTGGCAGCGTCCATGTAATTTGCTCTTTCTGTTGATCAGTGGCTGCTGCGCTTTCTTGATTTTTCTTTTCCTTTGCAAAAATCCATTGGAACTTGAATCCGCGATAACCTTGATAAGCACTAAGTGCTATAGCGAGTATGAGGTACCAGTATGGAACATCGTTAATACTGGGCATCATTGGCAACACCTATTAATTAATATCTTTAACATAACGTTTGGCTTAACCTGCGCCGATTTAAACGCACCAAACCTAAAAAAATTAAATAACTTAATTTAACGAACTAAAACTTAAAATTACCGCATAGCTAAGGCGTCAGGTTGATACCATTGTTATGCCATATCCTTAATATAATTATTCGTAGTCTTTTTCCTTATTCAAATACTCCCGTATTTTTTTTGTATTGATAGCAAAACAATACCCGCAGTAACTACATTGAAGAGATTGAATACTTGATGGATTGGGATTGCCAAAAACAATATGGCCACCTTCAAAAGGTTCAAGATTGCCATATCCACAAATTGGACAATTATTAGAGAGTTTTTCGATAGGCAGATAGCCATGATTTATTAAATTATGAATCTTAATACTTTCGGTTAATGCTTCTTCACTATTTTTCCACCGATCTTTAGGATTATTTCTAATTGTTTTTTTAAAAACGTGCTGTAAATGCCATATTTGGGGATTATTTGGAAATAGTACTTTCATTGATTTTGAATTAAATACAGGTTTCTCTCTTGCAAATGCGAAATTATTTGTTATTGCTGACCAAAGAATTTTTCCAGCAGAATATAAATCTGAAGTGGATGTTATTTTTTCTTCTACTCCTGATTCACATTCTGGTGACATATAATTTTGAGTTCCTACACCTTCATCAATTAATGTAATTGTATCTTCATTTTCAATTTGACATAATCCAAAATCAATTATTTTAATTGTTTTATCTGGAAGTATTAATATATTCGCTGGGCTAATATCTCTATGTACGATAGGTGGATCTGTTTGCTCACAAACTTTAACTACTTCGACTAATCTTATGAAAAGTTCTAAAGATTTTATTGGGTTTATATGAAATGGATTATTCTCAGTGTTAATTAATTTTTTTAAGCTTATAGCATCTTGTACTAATTCCATGACATAAAATTGAAATTCAGATTCTGGATCAGAATTATCAAATATTTTTATGATTGAAGGATGGTTTATTTTTTTTATCGCTTGTATTTCTCTAACAAATCTTAAATATGCAGATTTTGGCCTACCTTTTGCTAATGCTTTTAAAGCATATTTTGCATCATCACCTGATGTTTTATCAATAACTTCGGTAACTGTGGCTTGCCCACCTTGTCCTAATGTTTTACCAGTTGCTTTCCATTTTATATTATCTGGTATTTTCATGTTTTTTATAGTTTTCCATTAAGTTGATTTTGTTTGAATTTTTATTGGCATAACTAATAATTAAATTTCTAATTAGAAAATTATCATGCGGACTGAATTGAGTGTTAACTCAACAGTATGAATAATATTGATATTGCATTCTCAATCAAGCAAAATCAAATATTATTTGTATCAATATCAGAAAAATTAGAATTATATAATCATAAATTACTTTTAACTTAAAATAATTTCCATTATTATCTTGATTGATAACCCGGTGTTTTTTTCTATATATCATAAATTTTCTTAAATGATAACTAACGCGGATTATTCACAAACTTAAGTAAATTCAAAATAAATTTTGAACCTGGATTTGTTGGATTATCATGATTTCCATGATTGAAAAGAATAAATACTGGTAATCCTTTAATCAAGTAAATCCTGGTTCAGACAATAAATGGGTAAAAATATAATATATTGCCCGAAAATGAGTTAATATTAATAAAGAAAAAATTTATGAATTAATCGGACTTACTAATATTTTTTTATAGTAAAATGTTGAAAAAATTAGCAATTATTTCAATGGATACTCGAGACCCTTTACGTTGGTTCTGATTTTGTAAACCCTTTTTTCGCAGGTACAGTAAATTGTCTGCATATCGTCATCCCCGAAAACGGCACTTACCGGACGTATCGGAAAATGAACGATACCGATGAATTCACCGTTCGGATCGAAGATCTGAAGCCCCTCCATCGTGGCGACATAAATATTCCCATTCACATCGATAGTCATGCCGTCGGCGCCCGAGGTAACCTCCTCCTGTTCATATATACCTGGCGGGATAAACAATTTGGCGAATTTGCGTTTATTCGAAAGAGTGCCGTCCTCGTTCACATCTGCGGCAAGGACATAGTTGCCGTAGGGCATACTTCTGGTATTGCTTATATAGCATGTTTTACCGTCGGGGCTTAAAAGAATACCGTTGGGCTGACCCATTTCTCCGGGTTCGATGATGCGAATAATTTCGCCGTTGGGTTTGCGGTAATAAACCTGTTTGCCCGGTTGAGTTTTTTCGAGTCCCGGAGTAAACTGCGGATCGGTAATATAAATACCACCCTTAGCGTCAATCACCAGGTCATTCGGGCCGTCAAAAGCTATGCCGTTGTATTTGCTTGCAATAGTCCTCACGACCCTGCCGTTCGGGGTCATTTCCAGGAGACGGTGTCCGAACATATCGCACACTGCAAGGTTGCCGTTTCCGAGCGGCATCAGGCCGTTTGTCTGCATGTTCCGGTTAATGATTGTAAACGTGCCGTCTCTTTCAATGCGGATAAGATTGCTTGCCTTCGGGTTTCCGGCGCTCCAGTCGGCTGCAAACCACATGTTTGAGAAAAAGAGCCTGCCGTCATGCCATGCGGGGCCCTCGGTAAACGTAAAAAGGGGTTCGGTCTCTTCACCGTTGTGCACCAGTTCAACACGGGCGTCTTCCGGAATAATCGCGTGAAATTTGGCGAGGTGGCCGTTCATTTTTTCGAGGAAATCAGGACGTGGAGGCCAGAAAACATCGAGAATTTCACAACCCTTGGCATCATATTCGCCGCGGTGAACCATGTCGCCGGGAAGATATAATATATCGCCCGTCTTCATCGTGGTGATTTTATCCATGACCGTTTCAAGACTCTGGTTGCGCAGTACTATCATGAGCTGTTCTTCGGGATGGTTATGGAAGCTCGATACCCGTCCCGGATCAACAGTGAGAAAACTGCACTGGAATCCCTTTCCGGAAATAAGCCGCGCATTTGCTGTCGTTTCTGAAATGTCGGTAAACTGTACATCATAGAAGTTCAGCACCTTGTTCGGGGGAATTGAAGGTGTAGCACTATAACTTCCGACTGTCCTGTTTGAAGGTGCTTCCCCGCCTGCTTTTTCAACATAGTCGAGACGTACCGGCCAGTATATTTCCAAAATTTCTGCGCCTTCCGCACCCGCTTTCACTGCGTTTTCGGCGCCTTTTTGGAGATAGACAAAATCCTTGTGCGGGGTGCTTGACCAGTTTGTCACAGTATTATACTGGCGCATGGTAACGAATGTGCCGTTGATGAGCTGGTCAACTGAACCGCTCCAGACAATCATGAGTCTTTCGCCCGGAAGGGTTTCCCGGGAAATTTCAGCGCCCGGTTCCATGGTTGCCCAGTTAACGAGAACACCTTTGCCCCAGTACATTTTGCCGTTTACTCCCGGAGCAAGTTCAACCCCGGGGAGGTTATTTTTGTTCACTATTTGACCCGGCTCCATACTCGGAACAACATTGGTTTCAATTATATCGTCACGCGTTCTGATTGTGACATTTTTTTCTGCGATGACTTTGTCGTTCAATTTTTTCCATGAGGGTTCCCTGGAACAACCGTGTGTAAGCATCATGGAAACGGTTACCATGAGTGCGCTGACGATAAAACCATTACTGCGTGAGTACTTGCAAGTCATTTCGTGTTCCTCCTGTGGTTGTAAAAGTTTTAATACATTTTTTTGTAGTACCTTGACACATTTTCTTATCTTGTATATACATATTGTATTAATATCAAATATGCAAATAGAATTGAGACAAACCAAATATTTTTTTAGGTTTATACTTTTCCAGGTTACATTTCTTTTCAATATATGTGGAAAAGAACTTTTTCAATGCCCTCTTAAATGTTATGTTACAAAAGATGCCGTGTAAATTTGAACTATATCGGCTTGTTTATGGAACATTATTGGTGAAATCAGGTTAAAAATATTATAATAGCTATAAATAGAATATACTGAGGTGATTTATTATGGATGAAAGAGTTTTTATTGATGAAGTATCCGATATACTAAAGATACGGCAGAATCGCCGAAACTTTATGAAAAAGCTCGTATTAGGCACCGCCGGCACAGCGTTTGCTTCATTAACATCGAACGGCCCCTCAAATGCTGCTGTGGTCGATGCCGGGGAAAGTACGGTGTCGCTTGTTACCGGAACCGACCGGAGGGAAATGGTATATCAGGCGCTCAAACCGCTTGAACAAGAGATTAGAAATGGAATCAGGGGGAAACAGGTTGTTATCAAGCTCAACATGGTCGGAAATGAAACCAATCTCGGGGTAACCCATCCCGATGCTGTCCGGGGCATACTCGATTTTCTCAAACCGATTTACACACAGCAGGTGCAGATTGCAGAGTCCACCGGAAGACGTTACAGAGACCTGCCGGGTACGATAAAACATTTTCATATCTACCGGTATTTCCCTCTTGTAGATGAGTACAATGTAAAACTTGTCGATCTCAATGCACAGCCTTACACGGTGGAATGGGTTTTGAACAAAGAAGGCAGACCGCTCGATATAAGGATTATTGATAATTTTCTTAATCCGGATAACTATTTCATCTCTGTCTGCCGTCCGAAAGCCCACAACTGCCTGGTTGTTACTCTTTCCGCCAAAAACATGCTCATGGGCGCTCCTCTTGTTGATGGTACCCGTCATGATAAAAGCCGTATGCACAGCCCCGGGCTCAAGAAAATGAATTTTAATGTATTTCTTCTTGCCCGGAAGGTTCAGCCACGGCTTGCGGTCATTGATGGTCTTGAGGGAATGGAGGGCAACGGTCCCAATAACGGAACACTGGTAGACCACCGTTTTGCCCTTGCAAGCACTGATTTCATAGCGGCAGACAGTATTACCTGCCAGCTCATGGGAGTCGATTTCGGCGATGTCGGATACCTGACGTACTGTTCAAATGCCGGAATAGGGCACGGTGATTCCTCAAAGATTAAAATAATTGGTGCCAACCCTGCAAAGCTTGTGAAAACATACAGAATGCACGACAACTTTTTGGGAAGCGAAAACAGCGAAGGACATTTAAGCTGGAAAGAGTAAGAAGATACTATGAGATTAAGAATGCCGTTCATGACAACATTCTTTCTCATTATCCTTTTCAGGCCGGCACTTGACAGCTCGTTATCCCGAAGGTGTGAGTTTTTCACCACGATTTTAGACAGTTATACAACATTCTATACTGTGCGAGCCGCTATAAGGAAACTGCTTCCTCGATAATAGATACTTCACCTATCTTTTTTGGAGGTTCATGATGAACAGTAAAGTTAACGGATTATTTTTACTTTTGTTTTTCATGGTATCAACCGCTTCTTTTGCCCAGTACGGCCAGCTCGATCCCAAACCCTATACACCGGGAGAAGACGCGGATATTAGTCTGTATTTGAATAACTGGATAGATTCCCCTCCGAAACACACGCACGGCTCTCTTATAGAAAGGGATATATTCACAAGAGGCGATCCTATGAATCCGCCCATGAAAGGAGCGGTTCTTACCTATATGAACCGGTACAGCCATGCTACGCTCGATGCGGATTACTCCACCGAGCCGACTATACTCAAGGGCGAGCAGGAAGTATTTTATGTCTATTCCGGCAGGGGCGTCATCAATGCGGGAGATATAACAGCCGATCTCTACAAAGGTATCGGTGTTCTTGTGCCGGCAAACCTCGAATTTGTCATAACAAATACAGGTGATGAGCCACTGCAAATGTATCTTGTTTCTGAACCGGTTCCTGAAGATTTCCGTGTTAACAAAGAAATCATCGTGAGGGATGAAAATACCATCCCCTATTCAACATCCAATGTTCACTGGTCGATGATTTTCAAAAGACTTTTTGGCACCGATGACGGACTCTATCACATTCAGTCGATTCTCACCGTGAATTTTGCACCCTTGACAATGGGACAGCCGCACAGCCATGAAGCGGGATGCGAGGAAACATGGCTTTCGCTCGAAGGCGATGTACATCTCCTTCTGGGCAAACAACTGCGAAAGCAGCCTCCCGGTACGGCATATATGATACCGCCTGACGGAAATACTCCTCATGCGCAGATAAATACTTCTGATAAACCGATCAAGATGTATCATGTCGCGCGTTACAACGATCATGAGGTAAGAGAATAGTATTTCCCGATTTTGGAGGTACCGGATGCTCAGAAAATAGCTCACCATTGTAATGAAAAAGAATGTATATCATGGTTATTGTTTCCATATAACGTTCCATGTTGGTACAACGGAAAATTCTTTGAAAAAACGGTTTTTCTGATTATTTTATAAGTATAAGAGTTGCAGGAAAATTAACACTCTTTATACAACAATTCTTTGTGCCTTTAATAAATACAATATGCGCTGGTTACAATAGGTTTAAGAATAATATCTCATAGGTAAAGGAAGCAACTATGCATAAAAATGAAACGAGGAGACAGTTCTTAAAAAGCTTTGCGGTAAGCACTGCAGGTATTGCAGCGGGTTCTGTGGGTATGACCGGGTGTTCCACCGGTTTGAAGAGCACACCGAAAATCCACGGGAAACGCCCGGTTACCGTAGGAGAAAGCCGTGTATCGCTCGTGAAAGGCACCGACCGCCGTCAGATGATCTATGATACGCTCAAGCCGTTCGAACGTGAGATACGGGAAGGTATCGCCGGCAAGCAGGTGCTCATTAAAATCAACTGCAACAGGCCCGATGTTCAGCTTATCAAAACGCATCCTGATGCTGTCCGGGGCATACTCGATTTTATTACCCCAATGTACGACCGGCAGATTCTCGTGGGTGAATCAACCGCTCTCGAAGTGCCTTCGTACGAGACATTCAACCACTATGGATTTTTTGAGCTTGAGAAAGAATATAATGTCAAAATTGTAGAGTTAAACGACTCGACGTTTACCTATCACTGGATACTCAACCGTGATATGTTTCCCGAGCAAGCCGGCATCATCGATACGTTCCTTGACCCGAATGTCTACATCATTTCTGTCACACCTATTAAAACCCACGGAAGTGTTGTCGTAACGCTTTCGCTCAAGAATGTGGTCATGGCATCACCGTTGAAGAACCCGAAAAGAGGGTATAATTTCAAGAGCCGAATGCACGGTTTCGCAAGCAAGGGTTCTCCCTCATATCCGAGCAGTCCCAAATTCATCAATTTGAATATTTTCAAGATAGCTCATGTGGCACGGCCGGATTTTGCTGTTCTTGACGGACTTGTCGGGGCTGAGGGCGATGGTCCGAACGATTGTCAGCCGGTAGACCACAAGGTTGCGCTTGCCGGTCCCGATTTCCTTGCGGTTGACCGTATCGGTACCGAACTGATGGGTGTCCCGTGGGAGAAAATCGGGTATCTGCAATGGTGCGGCGCTGCCGGACTGGGACAGGGCGACCGTGATAAAATCAAAATCATCGGCCCTGACCCGAAAGACCTGGTAATCAACTACAAACTGCATAAAGATGTTCAGTGGTGTTATGAATGGGACAAGGCAATTAATTGGGAACTGATACATTCAAGAGATTAACGGGTAGTGAATATATGTGACGATAATGTACGTTCAAGGAAGACTTTATAACTATTTGATTCTACCCCGGGAGGTTTTTTATGGTTCGTGAAATACATGCAGTATGTTTGATTCTGATATGTGCATTAGTTATTTCGTGTATCGGAGTGACCGAGCTCTACGCCCAGGGCAGTGAGAAAAAATATACGGAAGAAGAATATCGGCAGGCACTCAACCAGCTTGATCCCCGTCCCCTTGACCCGGAAAGAGATCCCGATATTGATATGTATCTGAACAACTGGCAGAACTCGATACCGTACAATTCGCATGGTTCATTAATTGAAAGAGCCATTCTTACCAAATGTGAGGGTGACCCGCTGAAACCTGAGAGAAAAGGCGAGGTTCTCAATGTTGTAAACCGTTTAGTCTATGCGACGCTCGATCCATCGGCATCAACAACACCGACAAAGCTGAAAGGTGAACAGGAAATATTCTATATCATGTCCGGTCAGGGTGTTGTTCATACCGGGAAGAAAACCGCAGAACTCCGTGAGGGCGCGATGCTGATGATCCCGGAAGGGCTTGAGTTTACCATGACCAATACCGGTGATGAACTCATGACAATGTACCTTATTAACGAACCGGTTCCTCCGGGCTTCGAGCCAAAAGAGAAATTTGAAATCAATTACGAAGATGAGCTGCCGCTGAGAAATGAAGGTTATATCAGTGTGCACTGGAGCCATAACGGCAGGGCAGGGATAAGCGGCGCTACACTGGGAACCGGCCGTCTTATTATAAATGCAATGACAATCGCGCAGCCCCACAGCCACGATATGTCGAGTGAAGAAGTCTGGCTTTGTACGGAAAATAAAATCCTCGAATTACTGGGTAAGGAAATCCGATGGGTTACACCCGGGATGGCTTTCAGGGTTCCGCCCACCGGGTACACTCCCCACGGACATATAAACCCGACTGATAAACCGACAAGGTTTTTAATTTATATTGCCAGGCCGTTTCAATAAGTATGAGTTTTTAATCCGGAATTTTATCTATTCGTTCTACTAATTTTTTATCGGAGGTGTTTTATGTTTCGCAATTTTTCACTGATCAGTTGTGGTACGTTTTGTGTTATTTTAGCGGTGATTTTTACCGGTTCGGACGATGTGCTGGGACAGGAAAAGAAGTATACCGAGACTGAATATCAGAATGCCCTGAGCCAACTCGACTACCGTCCGCTGGATCCGGCGAAAGATCCCGATATCGATTTATTTTTGGGAAGCTGGCAGAATTCTATTCCATTCAATACCCACGGTTCTATCACTGAAAGAGCTGTTCTGTCGGCAGCGGGTGACAGCGACCCGGTATGGCCGAAAAGAAAAGCTGCGGTTCTCCACTATGCGAAACGTTTCTCACGGGGAACGCTCGATCCTCTTGCACAAACAACACCGACCGTTCTCAAGAGTGAACAGGAAATATTTTATATCCATTCCGGGGAAGGTGTCATGAACGCAGGCGGAAAAACCGCCGATCTCCGCAGCGGGATATTTGTTCTTGTACCCGAGGGGCTTGAGTTCACCATAACCAACTCATGCGAAAAACATCCTCTGGTCATGTACATCATTTGCGAGTCCGTACCGGATGGTTTCCGTCCGAACAGGGATATTCTCGTAAAAGATGTCAAGATGATGCCGAACAGGGATTCCGGCTATCTCAGTGTGCACTGGAGCCACAACGGCAAAAATGTGTTCACAGTCAAGGACGGTCTCGCGACACTCGAAGCGGTCAATATGCTTACATTCAATGCTATGACCTTCGGACAGCCGCACAGCCACGGGGAGGGTATGGAAGAGGTCTGGACGGTTGTCGATGGCACGAACCTTGCTTTTCTCGGCAAGGAAATACGCTGGCAGTATCCCGGAACGGCATACAAGGTTCCGCCCACGGGATATACTCCTCATTCCAATATCAACCCCAGTGAAGAACCGATAAAATTCCTGTTCTTTGCCCGGTGGAGAGAACATGAACTCCGGAAATAGATGTGGTTCCGTTTTAAGAAAAAATGGTCTATAGTCGAAAAACGTATTAAAAAATGGAGAAGATGTATGACAGTAAATAGTACGAAAGCAGGAGAGATTCTAAGAGACTGGAAAGGTGACAAGTACGCTTTCGGGATAGGTGTTCTGGATAAAACCGGCGAGTTTGCACAATCGTTCGGAAAGAAAGCGTTACTCATTGTTGCTGATCTCGGACTCGATTGGATCGAAGGTATGTATAACACGGTAACAGCTTCGCTTGACTCGCACGGTGTCACCTATACCGCCATTCTTGGGGCCGGTCCAAACGCTCCCCGTGAGGATGTATACCGTATTGCGAACGAGATTTCCAAAACATGCCCGGATTCGATAGTAGCGATTGGCGGCGGAAGCACTATCGATGCAGCAAAATTTGCAAGTGTCATCTCCACATATTCCACCGCGCAGGCGATGGAACACCTCGGGATTTCACATGCACTTGCATCCACGGTGGAACCCTACTTTGGCGTAGGGAATGTCACAATAATCAAGGAAGCGACCGGTATCGAACCGGTTCCGGTTGTTGCGGTCGAGACGATTTCATCCTCCGGCGCCCACCTGACCAAGTATTCGAATATCACCGATCCAGTATCGGGACAGAAGAAACTCATTGTGGACATGGCGGTTGTTCCGCCTAAGGCGGTTTTTGATTACGGTGTTACTGTCGGCGCGCCGGAAGGGCTTACGCTCGATGGCGGTCTCGATGGAATTGCCCACATGTGGGAAGTTTTCATGGGTGCAACCGGAAAGGATTATTATGAGCAGGTAAAAGAAATCACGGCCGAGGGCATATCGCTCATCGTGGAGAATCTGCCGAAAGCAATCAACGATCCCATGGATCTCAATGCGCGAGTGGCGCTTGGATATGGCACCGACCTCGGCGGTTATGCCATTATGGTCGGTGGAACGAACGGCGGGCACCTGGGATCATTCTCACTTGTCGATGTTCTCACGCACGGCCGTGCATGCGCGGTTTTGAACCCGTATTACACCGTTCTGTTCGGTCTGGCGATCCAGGATCAGTTGAAAACGATCGGTAGTGTCTTTAAGAATGCGGGTTTTATCAGTGAAGACCTCGATGCTCTTGAAGGGAGAGAGCTTGCCGAGACGGTTGCTCAGGGAATGATAGCATTTTCGAAGAGTATCAAATTCCCGGTCACACTCGGCGAGGCGGGAGCTACCCAGGCACATATCGACCGTATGATAACCGCTGCAAAGAATCCCCAGCTGGAATCAAAGCTCAAGAACATGCCAACCCCCATGGATCCATCGAGAGGCGATGTGGATACCTATATGCGACCGGTGCTTCAGGCAGCTTTGACCGGCGATTTTTCGCTCATAAAGACGATGCAGGTGTAATACATTATTATTTAAAAACCCGTTCTGCTATGATTGAAGGGCGGGTTTTTTACAGATTTTGCGGTATCACCACAACTGTCTGGTTCATCTCCGGCGCGGTCGCCGGGAAATATGTTTCACTGCCGTCATTCGTGACGACTTTAATATAGTATTCGATACACTTGTCTATGACTCCGTCCTGCGGGAACCGCACGGAATAAACACCACGGTTGACATGTTCCAGGGATACACCTGTAAACGTGCCAAAGCCCATGGGACGCCAGAAAAGTTCCGCCCCTGCGGGAGGATCTTCATCAAGAATAATCACTTTCAGATGCAGGACTTCCCCGAACATGACTGAGCTTCGGACTGTCGGCACGATGACCCTGGGTTCGCCAGAGTAATCCACTAAATTCAATACTGAAATTCCAATAAAATCTTCACCCATTGCATGTGACAGCTCTTTACCGGTTTCCCCGAACACTTTTGGCATAACATGCTGGTTCAGGTTTGCGATTGTTCCCATTTCACCCGGAGTGCTCACTGTTGCCAGAAGATAGGTAAAAACTTCCCGGGCGATAGTTGTCATTTCCTTGAAGACAGGCAGGGCGTTGTTCATTGCTGATGTTTCTCGAGCGGATGAATCTTTTTCCGCGGTTACCTGCTCCATTGCTTTGTTGAACTGTCCCCAGGCGCAGTTTAACTCAGCGGTTTTCATCATGTATTTGAAATTATTCAGCCAGTAGTCGAATCGTTCCAGATTCCCCGATCCCTCTATTTCCGGACGAAGTTTTTCAAACTCGTTTACAAACTCGTACTCTTTTTTGGTCTCTTCCCATTTCCGGGTATCCGGTCTGAAACCGCCCGGTCCCTCTACCCAGTCGGAAGGGCGGGGCAATGCACCGTCAATATCCTGAAACAGCTGTGAAATCTCATCGGCGGCTTCATGACCGAACTGATGAAGGGCCCAGTCATCGTAAAAATCATCGGTGGCCAGATCCCTCGGCTGCGCCTTTTCCCAGTCGGCGGCATAATCTTTGTATGCCGGACCTCCGCAGTTGATTTTAAGACTGAAATCATCGTTTTCGACACCAATGGCTGCAATCGCCGGGTAATCCATCTGACGGATAAAGTCGATTATCAGTCCGCCGCCGATTACAACGATTTTTTTGAAGCTGTAATCGAGAGCGGTATTCTTACCTGCTTTGGCGTAAATATCGAGTTGTTCCAGAAAAGGTTTGTCCTGAATTTTTACACCGAAAATCCGCACATCTTTCTTGTCGTAGCGGTTTTCACAGAATTTCAGGGTAACCGTATATACTCCGGGAGGGACTTCAAGGCGATATGCCGACACATCGGAACGAACCGTCTGGTAGAGGGGATCGTCTTCGGTTCCGTCAATAGGGGTATCCTCATAATTTTGAACCCTCCCTTCTTTCGGTCCGTAGAGCAGCGGTTTTTCCCTGAATCCCATCTGGTTCCAGGCGGCATCGGCAAGCGCTGAAACAGTCGGCCCCAGGATTCGTGTCCGCCAGTGAATGCCAATCAATCCGGTGCATTGATACTTCCGGGCATCGGCGGCATCTTTTCTCATACGTCCCGCCCAGAGCTGCGGTGAAGTTAATGCCGGGTCGTCCTCGATCCAGGGAATAGCCCACTTCGGCCTCTTTTCAATATTCATGAAGGCAGGATCAACGGGGGACATACCTACCTGACGGTTTATACAGCTCATCGGCATGTTTTCAGGAAGCAGGTTGTCAAACATTGCCCTGTCGGTCTGCGGTCCCAGAACCCATCCGCAGGTTGCAAGGGTAAAAGGAGCGTTGACATTTTCTGCGGCGCTGACCGAAATCATCAAATCGTTCTTTGTGGCCTCTAAATTTTCATCGGTATTTCCACCCCATGTCCAGTTTTCCGGTGTCCAGAACCAGTAGTAGTCTATGTCGTATGTTTTTGAAATACGGTTAAAAATGCCTTCGTACAGTTCCTGCACGACTGAGTTGTCAGAAGGATTTTTGCCCTTTTCTTTGAGCCGTTTTGAAAGAATTTCCGGTATGGTAAGCGGGGTTTCTGTCCCTACGCAGGTTTTAATACCGAGTGTGCGGGCATATTTGAAAGCTTCCCTGAGCAAGATACCGGTGCGGTTGAAGATTTCGTTGGAGCTTTTCAGCGTTTCAGGCATGGGACTATGATTGCGCATTATATAAGGGCCGTAAGCATCGCTTTCAAAAAGCTTGCTTGAGCCGAAAACATAATCGCCGGTGTTTTTCGCCGTATATCCCCAGCCGCCCTCAAGAGTCGTAAAATATCTCGAGGGATAACTGAATTTCACCGTGCCGTCTTCATTCACATCTTCTGAGAGCCCTATCCAGACAGTCGGTTTGGGACCCACATTTCCTTCCGGGTATGTATGCAGGCCGAAAAAGTTCATACCGAGCTTGGGCAATTGAGAGAGTATAGCCTTGTAATCATCCTCATTCCACCAGTCAGGCCCCTCCGGAAAATCATGGAACGGCTGAATGCCCCGTGTGGCAAAAATCGGCCTTGCATCCTCAAACAATTCGGGCAGTTCAAATTCGGTTTTTTCATCGGGAATAACATCCCCGTGAAGGTAAAAACGAACGTCAAGATGTTCGGCAAATCTGTATGCTCCATAAAGCGTACCCAACGTATCGCCGCTGGTAATCAAAAGAACACGGCGTCTTCTCTGCTTAATCGTTTTAAGCAGATATTGTTCGGGATTTATAATTGACAGTAATGTGCCGAGTTTGGCTTGTGTTGCAAGTTCACGAACTATGGGGCGGTCCTTCTGTGATACGATGATCAGATCGGATTTTTGCGGTATGTCCGGACTTTCCTCATATATCTCGAGCAGTTCCCCGGTTCGCTGGTATATGTATCTTCTTATTTCACGCGCCGCCAGGATTTCATGGGTAGAAGCTTCCTGCGGGTAAACAATGACCGTTGGTTTCCTGCCGAAAAATGTCTCGCAGCCATTGCATACAATACTAAGCATGAATATAAAAACCAGTAAGAGTTTACCTTTCATGATATCTTCTCCGGATGGATGTGCGGGTTCAGGTGAAAAATTCATGCTTCATCGATGTATCAAGATAACAGATATATCACCGAAAAGAAACGGTTAAAATTCATATAATTGCACTTTTGCCCAATCGCTTAGTGTATAATCTCATGGTACATCAGGAAGGGGATTTTGTCTAACTCACGTTCACTATTTCAAGCACGAATAATGCTTTGAGTAATCAACCTAACCTTTTATATTGCATCGGATACCAGATACTATGAATATTCGGAAATTGTCTCATTCAATTTTCGCATCAGGAGGAATAATACTATGCACCACAAAATTTCACGTCGAGCCGCACTGGCAGCCGGTACTACCGCGACAGGTATGATGTTTTGTTCGAATCAATCCGTAACACACGCACGGACACTTCCGGATGTCTGGGGCGAGGATTTTCTTCCACAGTGGAGTCCGGGCGACCATGTTAAAAGGAACCTTACTGCCGGGAAAACCCCGATTCGCCTGTGCTGCACATCGTATGGCCTTAGTAATGCAGAGGGCCGGAATGTCACTGAACAGGTAAAAAGTATCCGCGATGCCGGCTATACCGCTGCAGAAGCGCCTTTTGCCGGCTGGCGGAAAATGAGTGATTCGGATATCCGTGAACTTCAGGCGGCATTAAAGCAGCATGATCTTCTGTTTTACAATATTCATGTGTGGACGAACATCATTCACCCGGATTCCGAGCAATGCCGTAAAAATCAGCTCGAGATCGTCCGTGCGATTGAAATGGCAGAGCAGGTCGGTATCAAATTTATCCTCACTCATACCGGAAGTCGCAGTTACGGAAAGCCAAGCATCGCTCACAAGTTGAACTGGACAAAGGAAACCTGGGATATGTCGGTTAACGCTCTCAAGCGGATTATCTCGGATACAGCAGGCAGTAACGTTGCACTCGCTCTCGAGGCTGTGAATACGACCAACCTCAACTCGCCCGCCGCTCATGTCCGACTCAAGCAGGATGTGGGCAGCGACCGGATCAAGGTCACGCTCGATCCGACGAATATGCTGTATGCGGGGAACGTGTTCCGGACTACAGAATTGATTAACAACTGCTTTGAACTTATCGGCGAGGACATCATGTACGCCCATGCGAAGGATGTAAAATGGACCGAAATGCTTCCGGGACTGAATTGGGTAATCCCCGGTCAGGGCGAAATGGATTACGAGACGTATTTGACACATTTGAGCCGTCTCAAATATACGCGTCCGCTCATGCTCGAATTCCTCAAACGCGATCAGTACCCTGAAGCAAAACAATTCGTTGAGGAAACCGCAGCGAAGGTCGGTGTGAAAATCTACAGATAGGTTAATATATCTTGAGTCACTCTTACCGGCACTGAAGAGTGAACCTCTCCTTTTAAGAAATATCGCTTCGATGAGAAGAGAAATGATACAAAATGATATGTGCTATTGAGAAAGGAGATATACCATATAATTATATTCTCTTTCATTCATAAAAATCATTCATGAACCTCAATTTGAAAAATTTTACCATGAGGTATTGTATGAAAACACACACATCTATCGTTGCAGTGATAGCCGCCGGCTTATTTTGTGTTTCTTTGACCGCCCGGGTGCAATCCGAAGGTCTCTATACCGCCGATTGGGAATCACTCAAGAAACAGGAACCGGCTCCGGAGTGGTTCAAGGATGCCAAGTTCGGTATCTACTTCCACTGGGGTGTATACGCTGTCCCGGCATACGGCAGTGAATGGTATCCGCGTAATATGCACCTGAAAGACCGTAAGGAATATACTCACCATCTTGAAACATACGGCAGCCCGGCCGAATTCGGCTATCATGATTTCGTACCGATGTTCACCGCTGAAAAATTCGATCCCGATGAGTGGGCCGACCTGTTCGAAGAGGCAGGTGCGCGGTTTGCCGGGCCGGTGGCCGAACATCATGACGGCTTTGCCATGTGGGCAAGCGAGCTGACCCCATGGAATGTAAAGGATAAAGGTCCAAAACGCGACATCACGGGCGAAATCGCAAAAGCTATTCGCGCGCGGGGCATGCGTCTGTTCACATCGTTTCACCACGCCCGTAATAACCAGCACCAGATCATGCGGGACGGCAAACTTGTCTGGACAGGTCACTATCCCCGTGTGGATGGATGGCCAACAGTTTCCAATGATCCGGAACTCCGGCTTCTCTACGGCAATATCCCCCGGGATGCGTTTCTGGATTTCTGGTATGGCAAACTCAAGGAAGTTATCGACAACTATCAGACAGATATCATCTGGTTCGACTCATGGCTTGACGAGATTCCCGACGAGTACACAACGAAGTTCCTCGCATATTACTTCAACAGTGCTGACAATTGGGGCAAAGAGGTCGTTGTCACCCGTAAACAGGACGACCTGCCGCTCGAGGTGAGCATACTTGATATCGAAAAGGGCCGTTTGAAGGATGTAACGGAACATACCTGGCTGACCGACGACACCATCAGTAAAGGTTCCTGGTGCTATACCCGTGACCTCGAAATCAAACCAACCTCTCAGGTGCTCCATTCCCTGATCGACATTGTGAGTAAGAACGGTGTACTTGTTCTGAATATCTCTCCGAAATCCGATGGTACTATCCCGGAAAATCAGCAGGCAGTGTTGCGTGAGATGGGACGATGGCTGGCGGCACATGGCGAAGCGATTTATGGAACGCGCCCCTGGAAAGTTTACGGGGAAGGGCCGACGGATAAGATAATACCTGAAGGTCGTTTCGGCGGGATCTCTGACCCGAAAGACGGTTATACTTTCGAGGATATCCGATATACCCGGAGCAAGGACGGCAGGACGCTCTATGTCATCGCCCTCGGCTGGCCCGGTGCCGGGAGAGTTATAATACCCGAGTCACTTGAAAAGAACTCGATCACCGGAACTATCACCGGTGTCTCCATGATCGGCTCAGACAGACCTGTCAGTTGGAAATGGCAAAACGAACGGCTCGCTCTTACCACGCCGAAGGAGAAGGTAAACGACTTAGCGGTGGTGTTCAAAATTACGGCTGATTCTGCGGTGTTCAAATAATTGAGTTCATGCTCGTTCTTTTATGAGGAATTCGAATACACCCGTATCTCACTGCATGATGTTTTTAGATCGTTATGGATTCTCATCCTCTTTGTTTAAAGTTGGAGAGATGAATGCAGATTGAAACAGATTTTTTTCAAGCTTCATACAATAAAAATAATCCGGTTATCCCGTTAACTCAGCTATAAAAAATGATTATGAAAGAAAACGTATCTATGTCTTTGTTATTATTAAACTCACCCCCTCAGTCCCCCTCTCTTGGAAAGAGAGGGGGAAGACCACTCAACCCCTTCATCCACCGTTATCGGAAATTCCCCTTCTCTTGCCAAGAGAAGGGATTAGGGGATGAGTTGAGGTGAGGAGAGGAGAAATTAAGCTTAAAGAAAGGGATAACCGGAAATAATTAAAATGAGAGGAGGGAATTATGCCATCACTGTTCAAACTCATTATTATCACGTTGTGTGCAAGTATAGTATTCAGTATCTCAACAGATTCCATTGCCGAGTGGCAGGGTGATCTCCGTTACAAACCCTCCAGGGAAAATCTCGAAGCCCGTGAATGGTTCCAGGATGCGAAATTCGGGCTTTTCGTCCACTGGGGAGTTTACTGTATTCTTGCAAAAGGCGAGTGGGTGATGTTCAGAGATGAAATTCCAGTAAACGAATATGAAAAACTCGCGGCACAGTTCAATCCGGTGAGATTTGATGCAGACGAATGGTGCAGAATGGTCAAGGATGCCGGAATGAACTATATAACCATCACAAGTAAGCATCACGATGGCTTTGCGATGTTTGACAGCAAGGTGAGTGATTATGATATTGTCGACAGTACGCCCTATGGCAAGGATGTCATAAAAATGCTTGCCGATGCCTGCGAACGTCACGGTCTCAAGCTGTTTTTCTACCATTCTCAGCTTGACTGGCATCGCCCCGATTACTTTCCACGCGGAAGAACCGGGAACTACGACAGCGGCCGTCCTGACAACGGAGACTGGATACGTTATCTCGATTACATGGACGGGCAGTTAAAAGAACTGTGTACCAATTACGGCAATATTGGCGGAATATGGTTTGACGGTATGTGGGACAAGCCCGATTCGGACTGGCGTCTCGCCACAACGTACAGATTAATTCACGACCTGCAGCCCAAGGCAATGATCGGCAGCAACCATCACCGAACCCCGTTCAAGGGCGAGGATTTCCAGATGTTTGAAAAGGGGCTGCCGGGGAAAGATCCCTTCAGCGAGGACGGCAGCGTTTCTGTACTACCGCTGGAAACATGCGAGACGATAAACAACTCCTGGGGATACAACGAAAACGATACAAGGTTTAAAAGTGTCCGCGATCTTATTCACTATCTTGTCAAAGCGGCGGGAAATAACGCTAATTTCCTTTTGAATGTCGGCCCCAAACCTGACGGTACAATTCAGGACGAATTCAAAGAACGCCTTGCGGAAATGGGTACATGGCTCCGTAAGAACGGCGAATCCATCTATGGTACCCGCGGAGGACCCATACCGCCGCAGAGCTGGGGTGTAACGACCAGTAAAAAAGGAGTCATATACCTGCATGTGCTCAGCGATTCCGACAACGTTATTGCTGTTCCCGATCTCGGGAAAAAAGTAAGTTCGGTTATGCTCCTCGACGGAACCGTAGTCGAATACGAGAACACAAAATTCGGTATGATTATCAAGGTGCCCGTGGATAAACGGGATGAATATGATACGGTGATGGTTGTACGATAAGGTATATATTTTTGAGATCGGTAAGAACATTTAAATCTTAAAATTGGATATCTTTGCTGATTATCAGATATTCACCATATCATAATGTATGAGTAGTCAACATTCTCCACAATTTTATTGAGGAACATCTCAATCTTTTCGGTTTCTGTTGATGCCTGACTGGCTGTCGCTCCTTCGGCACGGCCTGCGCCGACACCCGCTGCCGCACCAAGCGCCGCTGTCCCGGCAATGCTGTTTTTGAAAATATTACGGCGGTTTAAAGATTTGTCACTTATGAAAAAACTCCCGGTATTAGTCTTTTGTAAAGTTT
>AQSL01000133.1 GCA_000403035.1 Candidatus Latescibacter anaerobius SCGC AAA252-E07
CAAGAGAGGGGGACTGAGGGGGTGAGTTAAGAAAAAACAGATAGTTATTAACGTAATAATTCTATTGAAGCTGTTTTAACTTAATAAGCAGCTTTTTTTAAAAACCTACACATGTAGATAATTTTCAACAAAATAACATAACTACAAAAACAACATATAGTTAATAAACGACGCCACGATTTATTTCATGGCGCCGTTTTTTTATCTTATTGCTCCTGAGACGCGGCTTTCTCTTGAGTTTTTGCAGCTTTCATATCAATAAAAGCTTTAGGATTTTCAAAGACGGTTACAATGTAAATTAGAGCAACAACAGTGGTTGTTAAAAGAATGGCAAATAGATTGTTATAGTTCAAAATACCTTTGTCCATCAACTTGCCGAAGATAATGGGAAACGGCACCGTTAAAACATTAACACCGAGAAATGTGAGCGCTACATAGGTGGACTTGTCTTCGGTCGGGCAGCATTGAAGCATCATGTAGCCAAGACCGCTCCAATCGGCCCCCATAGCAATTCCGGTTATGAAAAATATCGCAATTATAACAGGAGTTGTGCTCAAGGGAATAAGCCAGGCAAAAACCATATACACTATTACAAGACTTTGAGAAAGCAAAAACATAAACCTGGGGCCGTAAATATCGTTAAACCTTGCAATAGTTAATCCGGAAATAATAGAACCGAAAGCATGCAGTGAACTGAACAAAGCGGCAGTTACCGGAGTGATGCCGCGAATATTGATTAAATAAGCAAGAATAAAAGCCATCATGATATGATGGCCTGACATTAACCATTTGCCGATAAGAAATTTGGTAAAAATCCTGTCAGTTTTAATAATTGCAGCACATTTGCCCAGAAAAGCGATAAAATGTGGTGACCTGTCTATCTTTTTATTTTCCGGCTCGTCTATGGTAAATAAAAGTATTGACATCATAACAGAAATGACAAATGTCGAAAGAAACATTACCGCTATGTTTATCGGTACTTTGAAAGTCAGATTGATTTTTGTTATGACAAAACCGGCAGCAACCATACCGATAAACACAGCCGAACCTGCAATTCCGCTGAGTTTTCCAAGCCGCTCAGTTGGAATAATTTTAAACATCATTGCGGAGTTGGCAGGAACATCAAAAGCTTTTATAAAGCATGCCAGTGTATAGAGTATCAAAAACAGCCATATTGATAGATTTTGGTTTGATGACCTTGTAATGAGAATGTACAGACCGAGAATGAGCCAGGTAAAGCTTGATGTAATTATCACCTTACCAATCCAGTACTTTTTAATCTTTTTCATTTCTGATATATAAGCTGCCCAGAACTGAGGTATTGCGAGCGCTCCCCAGAAAATCGCGGTAATAAGACCTATCTGCATTGAGCTTGCATTGAGATAGGTTAAATATACTACCGGGATTCCAATATAAAAGGTCATCCCTCCCCATACAGAACCGCCAAAACCGTTGAAAAAAGCAAATACAGTGTATTTGTAAAATCCTCTAAGACTTTTTGGATTTCCCATATAAAATCTCCTGTTTTAAGATGTCAATCCAAATCAATATGAGTGTCTGGATAGGGATATGATAAATTTTCCATTGTGTAATCGATTTAGATGTAAATTTTAGTGCCCGCAGTTCAATTGCCCCTATTTCAGGAGTATCTCCTCATAAACAAACGGAAATTGAGATGTGCCTGCCGGTCCCTCAACGGTAAGCAGTACCGGTTTTCCTCCGGGAGAATCGAACGTATGGACCGGGTGTTGTTCGTGTGAAACCGCGCCGTTACCGAAATCCCATGTCCACTTGGTTACCGTCCCGATTGAAAGGTCTTTAAATGCAACAATCCGGCGTTCCATATCAATGATTTTAAATTCGGCATGTGCCTTGATATCCGGCAAAAACCGCTGTTCAAGCGGCATCAGCCTGAAGGCACACAAGTCCGCGCCTTCGGCAAACCACCAGACTTTGTGCGAGAGATTAAACTGGCCGTCATAGAGCGAGTTCTTTGCCGGGTCTATTCCTTCAAAATTGTCGTAATCGATTCTTGCCCATGTCATTCCAATGATTTTGTTTTCCTCGAGCTTTGAGATTACAGCCGTCTCAGGACCGTCGAAGGTAGCATAATCGAAAGGTGTAATCCAGAATTCAACAACGATGTTCCCGCTTTCTCCATGTTTGAAATCATAGGAACAGACACTGTTTGCCCAGGGGAGCTTCTTTGCCCAGTTTAAACTGCCCCACACATACGCCCAGTTCTTGCCGCCGCCCGGGGGCAACCAGACATGATAATTCTGCGCATGAACTCCGTGCATGCTGTAATGAAGCTCGTTCATGCTTGCACCTGCATTTTCCGGTTTTTGTCCAATCCTCATAATGCCATTTGAGTCCAGGTAAAGAATATCGTGACAGTTTACTATGGGTCCTCCGGACAAATTCCCATCGACAATAACTTCAAACATGTCGTTCAGGAGTGTCGGTTGATTAAAATTCCAATAATCATCGTAAGCTTCAACAAGGAAATACAGGTGGTTCATGCCTTTTACCCAGCCGACTTTTACATTTATGTCAAAATCATTCTTGTCATTCTTAAAATCGTTGATAATATCCTTGAGCTGATCCAGGCCGACAGTATACTCATCCGGCACGATATCCCAGTCCGATGAATCGCCGTCGATACGGGGTATCATATTGGGTGGGAACTGAAAGATTTTAAATTCAACATCCGGCCGTTCGAGCGTATACGCCTGCGGAACAAAGGTAATAACTATCAGAATAACTGAGATAATCGATTTCAACATTTTTTACCACCTTTTTTCGGAATTATCTAATTCGACTAATTCAGAATTCTTTTATGTATATATTTTGACTCACACGCACCCCCTTGATCCTTCTCTCTTGCACGCGATAACGGAAAAATCAGGTGTGAATCAACCCATTCCCTCTTTAAGAAAATCCGACGACGGGATTTCTTTTTTCATCGCCCAGTGAGCAGATCGCCATATGATGTCTTTTACGGGTTTTCTCCAGAATATCTCCGGGGTACTGCCTAAGTTGAGATATACGACCCGTCCATCGCCGACCTCACGGGTCCATCCGCCGGATCTTTCTAGTACCGGACCGGCAATTTCGATGTTTAACAAACGAGACCAAGTAGGCCTTTTACCTACCGGAGATACCTGCCGTGCCCGGAACAGAATCTCATACTCCACATCCAGCATTTCAGCATCGAAAATCTCATCGAGCTCATCAAACGGTTCTATTCCTCGTGTTATCGGGTGATCATTGTTCATATCGTAGTAGGATGTCATGCACCTTATGTCACCATGAATAATCGGTTTTTTTACACCAAGCAGCTCCAGATATTTCTTTCTGTTATCATTCCATATTGAGCAGTGATAGGGCAGTAATCCCATGCCGCGGTTGACATTCTCTACTATGGCTTTTTCCTGTTCTTCGGTCATCCAGGGCGCACCTGTGGGTCTGTCTTTCACTATGCCGTCAGGAGACCATCCCATCGTATCATTACCCTGATAACGGCAGAATACGAACAAATCAGTCTCCTCCAGCAGTTCAGGCGTGACAAACTGGCTTCCCTGGGCAAACAACAATTCCCATCCGGTCGGCCCTAAAATCTGCATCCAGTGGTATTCCTGGGTCATACTGTTGTGCCAGTAATCACCGAAAAGAAAGAGTACTCTGACCTCTCCGGCTTTCTTTGGTAAAGCGAGTACCTGTTTTGTTGTAACAGTTGAGGCTGCAAGAGAAGTCAGACCGGCCTTTAAAACATTACGACGAGTTGTTTTTTTGTGTAAAATCATGGTCACCTTCCATTATGATTATATGAATATATGATATACTGATAACGGGAATTGAGAAAGGTATCTTCATAATCCCCTGTGAAAAAAATTGTCATACGGCTGTCAAACTCAAGTCAAGTTCGCTTTCAACATTGCCCTGACAGCCTGAAAGTTACGGGTATTTACGACTAAATATAAAAGCCGGTATTCCCCATATCAAAATCATGAGCAGTAAAAAATTCCCCCTAATCTTATTGATAAACGAATATTATCTCTTCCAAGTTCTTTTGCAAGTATTTTCTGTATGCTGATCGATACATTTTGCTACGTATATGCTTGATAAACGGAGAAATATAAGATTTGAGAGACACGTATCCATTGAATCAACTCAAACAGCGGCATAGTTAAACAGAATAGCAACACAATCGTTCAATTCGAGACAATATCCCGGGAATGCGGGTTTATATTATGCAGTAAATGTAATAGATTATGTGTAACTATCATTATTCAAACGAATAACAATAATCCGAGAGGGATAAGACTTATAAAAATGATTACTTTATTTTTTTGTGAACAGTTTTTATATTTGAGGTTAATATATGTAAAGATGTAAAAACCACGATGCAGGAACATCGAATATGGAATTTTCCTTGAATTTAAAAAAATTGGGCTGGGATTCTTTTTTTGAAGAGCATTTTATGCCGTATGCCCAAAAGGGCTTACATCCCGGCAGGGTATTGTCAGGACATAAAACCGGGTATATGCTTTACACAGAGTTCGGTGAATTTTACGCCGGCATCAGCGGAAAAATGCGGTACGAGGCATCCGGCCGGAGCGATTTTCCCGTTGTGGGAGACTGGGTTGCCATAAAACCACGTCCGGAAGAGAAGTTCGCGATTATTCACGGTACCTTACCACGCAAGAGCTCATTTTCACGGAAAGCAGCCGGAAGAGAAACGGAAGAGCAACTCCTTGCGGCGAATATTGATACCGTTTTCTGGGTCAGCTCTTTGAACAGAATGTTCAATCCCAGAAGAATTGAACGTTTTCTAATGTTGGCGTATGAAAGTAGTGCTGTGCCGGCAATTATCCTTAATAAAGCTGACCTGTGTGCGACTGTTGAGAAAACGGTAGATGAAGTTATGTCGGTTGCCGAGGGAGTCCCGGTTCATGTTACGAGCGCTTTGAAAGGTTTGGGTCTGGAAGCTCTCACTCCCTATATTCAAAATGGGAATACTGTTGTATTTTTGGGAGTTTCCGGAGTAGGAAAATCAACACTTTTAAATAAACTTGCCGGAACAGATATCCAGAAAGTTGATGAAATCCGTGAACACGATGACCGCGGCAGGCATACAACGGCCGTAAGATCCCTGTTTATATTACCACAAGGCGGTTGTGTAATTGATTCTCCCGGTATCCGTGAACTACAGCTTTGGAACGTTCCGGAAAGAATTTATGATGCTTTTGAGGATATCGAAAAAATTGCCAGAAACTGCCGTTTCAAGAACTGCAATCATGATTCCGAGCCTTTCTGTGCGGTAAAAAAAGCTGTCGAGGATGGTATTATCCCCTCTAAACGATTTGCGAATTTCAAAAAGATGAAAAAAGAAGTCGATTATCTCGAGACAAAGAGAAATATGAAAACAAAAATAGATGAAAAAAGAAATATGAAACTATTTTCCAAAATGATTAAAAGGTACAAGCGAACTTTTTTCCAGAAATAATACATGGAATCAACAACAAAAGATTTTTTCTCTCTCTATGAAAAAAGAGGCAAAAATGATATTCAAGCAAATGGATGGTGGCGGAGACCGTAATTTTTCTTATCTTATCGCTGCCGACTCGTTAAAAAAAGCAGTTGTCATAGATCCCGGAATAAATCCCAACGATATATTACATTTTATTGATACCTACGGATTTAAACTCAAGTATATTATCAACACCCACGACCATTTTGACCACACAGGCGGAAACGCTCTCCTTGCAAAACGTACCGGTGCACAGATCGCCATGCACGAAAATGCACACTCGAGGCATGACATCGACCTCAAGGATAGTGGTGTGCTCAATCTCGGATCGCTGTTAATGATGATAATTCATACACCGGGCCATACCCGTGATTCGATATGTATTCATGTGGGGAATGAGCTGATTACCGGGGATACGCTGTTCGTGGGTAAGGTCGGCGGTACAGGTTACGGGCAGGATGCGCTTGATGAATACAACAGCCTTCACGAGAAGCTCATGAAACTTCCCCCGGAAACGCGTGTCTGGCCGGGGCATGATTATGGAGTACGTTCCTCTTCCACCATCGGTGACGAATTGAAGGAAAATCCCTTCATACTTCGCGATTCATTCGAGTCCTTCCTGGAACTCAAACGAAATTGGCTTGAATATAAACGGCAGCATGGGATACAATGAACTTCAAATCATTATTTACCTTATGGGTTTATACTTTATCACGTTACCAGATAGGTACCTGAACCATTATAGAACCTGAGTTCCTGAAACCGACCCCCGACCGCAAAAGCAGCGCAGTAATCCGATCCGATTTCCAGGTCCTCGACAACCCACTCTGTTTCTCCTGCGGCATCAGACCAGGCATTGAACCTGACAGACTCACACATCGTACCTGAAACATCAAACGCTTTCATTGAAAGATGAAGCCCTTTCCCAATAGCTTTCACAAGGGATTCCTTGCGAGTCCACCAGGTGAAAAATGTGCGTATTTTTTCGCATTCCGGCAATTCCTGAAAGAGTTTGAGTTCAGATGGTGCGAACTGGCGTCGTGCAATTTTCTCAAACGAATAATCCGGACGGACTTTCTCAATATCCACACCGATATCTCTTCTCAGGGTGATACCGTACAGCGCCATTCCGTGCGAATGAGAAACATTGAAACAGAGACCTGTATTCGAAAACGTTCCCGCAAGCGAAGGTTTCCCGTAATCATCGAAATGAAACGTTATTTTCTCCGGTGATACGTTCAGGTAACCGGCTAAAATGAACCTGAGTAACGCCCTTGCCGCTATGAACCTGTTTTTCAAATCATGCGAATGAAAACGCCCGGCTCTTTTGATTTCTTTCCCGGAAAGTACATTCGCAAATTCATTGATACGGCTTTTTCCCTCATCTAACGGCACAAGCCAGATATCGACCTGGTTTTCATGAAGGTGAATATCCTGAGGAGGTGTCCGCCAGGAACAATAACGATTTGTTTGAGGGCGTGGAGTCATTATGAGATTGGAAATGGTGTATGTTCTAATTCTTCTATGAACCTTTATCTGTTGTATCCGGATTTATCTGTGGTTTACCTCACGTATCGAATGAAAAAATACCGCTTTCTTCATCGAAGAAAATGTCCCGTTCCGGCTGAATAGTTTCGGGCTTAATCCCTAATAACTCCAGAGGATTATAAAAACCGACCCGGAGCAATTCATCGAAAGTGAGAAAATGCATGGATGCAAGATAATTCATGCACTCTATCATGGTCGATGAGGAACCGGCAAGACAGCCTCTCAAATCATTATGCAAAAGCCCATTCTCTTCAAGGATAACACTTTCACCGCCGTATATATAATTTCCGGGCATCATGCCGGCAAGAGGCGATGCATCACTCGTTACTATACAGCGTGACACACCCTTGGCTTTGATGAAGCTTTTTATGACCGCTGGCGGAAGATGGTGGCCATCCGTTATCAGCAGTGCGGTAAGAGAATCGTTACTTAATCCAGCCCAGAGCGGGTTATGGTGACGTTGAATAAAAGCAGGTAATCCGTTCCCGAGGTGTGTCATTGCAGAAGCTCCGGCTTCTACCACTCGATCAATGTCACTTTCATCCGCCATCTGATGTCCCAGTGAAACGATGATGCCGAGACTGACTGCATGACGGGTGATTTCTTCGGCGCCCTCGACCTCAGCCGCTATTGTTAAAAGCTTTAGTTTTCCATCTGACCATTCGAAAAGCTTATCCAGTAAATCAATATCCGGTTTACGTATAAAGTCCTGATTATGAACACCGCATGCACCGGATTCCGGAGAGATAAAGGGACCCTCGACATGAATCCCCGGAAGGCGGCTTTTAAATTCCGGCATATTCAGCACCCTTGCCATCATGGTGAGGATTTTCCGGTAACTATCTTCCGGACTCGTTGTTACCGCTGGTAAAAAAGAAGATGTGCCGTTAGCAAGCAGCATACGGCATGTTTCAATGAACTTCTCTTCTTCCAGATCGGGATTTGAGAAATCCACGCCTTTAAAGCCGTTAACCTGTAAGTCCAAAAGTCCGGGAATTTTAGTATGTGCGCTTCTCATATCGGGTCCTATCACTGTTTTGTTTCGAGAAAAAATAATCCGGGTATTAGACCGTCTGGTGATAAACTATAAGGGTCAGGATTTAAGCCTGTCAAGGGTCAAAGCGAAGCGTTGATTTACAAGCCCTTGACAGCAACAAAGTCATATATTTCATACAGGGGCGCGTAAAAAATGACTTTTTCACCGCCCTCTTATATTTCAATTGTATCCCTGTTTAAATGATAGCCACTACGGGATAAATTTCATGTCGGGTTTGAGTTCCTCGGCAAATGCCGTCATCAGTTTGATTGTTTTTTCCACATCTCCGAGGTTGAGGGTTTCTACAGGCGTGTGCATATATCTTACCGCTACCGAAACCAGTCCAGAGGCAACACCGGCCTTCGTAATCTGGATACGGTTTGCATCGGTACCCGTTGCCCTGGGTATTCCTTCAAGCTGGTAAGGAATCTTCATTTTTTTTGCAATCCTGACAAGAAGGTCAAATACACGTGGATTGATGTTTGGTCCACGGGCAATAACCGGTCCGCTCCCGAGTTTAATGTCTCCAACCTGTTTCTCATCAACACCGGGTTGATCTGTTGCAAAGGTCACATCAGTGGCGATACCAACATCAGGGTCGATACCGAAAGCGCTTGTCCCGGCGCCCCGCATGCCGATTTCTTCCTGAACGGTTGAAACCGAATGGACGGATGCCGTAAGCGTCTTTGAACCGGAAAGTTCCCGCAGAACCTCCGCAACAATAAACGATCCGATCCTGTCATCAAACGCCCTTGCGACAGCAATACCATTTCGCATTTCCATAAAATCATACGTATATGTTATCGGATCGCCAATCGAAATGAGAGATTCTGCATCTTTCTTGTTCTTCGCACCGATATCTATCCAGAGATCTTTGATTTCAGAACCTTTTTTACGGTCTTCGGACTTTATGAGATGTACAGGGGTTTTCCCGATTACCCCGTTTACCGAACCTTTCGATGTGTAGATTTTAACTCTTCTTCCGGGAACGATACTCTGGTCAAACCCGCCTATGGTGCCAAAATAGAGAAAGCCATTGTCATCGATATATCTCACCATAAATCCGATTTCATCACAATGACCGGCAAACATTACACGTGGGGAACCTTTCGGATTCACCACGCCGATTGTGTTTCCATGAGTATCGGTTCTGACATCGGCGAATTCCTGCGTATATTTGCTCCATAGTTTCTGAACAGGTTGTTCATAGCCGGAAGGACTTGGACTTGAAAGTATACTTTTTAAAAAGTCGAGTGATTTTTTCCTCATAGCGCCACCTTTTAATAGCATTGATTTTTAAAAATTTCTAACGTAATATAATAGAATCGATTGTAGAAATCGCCGTAAAAATTGTGCATCATTCTGTTCAGGTAAAATTTTTCTTAATAATTACACAGAACCATAGAGAAAAAAAATTGAAATTTTGCCGGTTTTTTTACCGTCTAATAAGTAAAATCAAAAAAATAATCAATTTTTTAAGTCCCGTAAAAAACTATAAGGATTAGGATTTAAGCTGTCAAGGGTCAACGCGAAGCGTTGATTTACAAGCCCTTGACAGCAACAAACGATATATATTTCATTACAGGGTGCGTGAAAAAGGACTTTTTCACCGCCCTCTTAAAAAAGTGAGAATGACCATGAAAAGTATACTTAGATTTTCTATCCCTTCTCTTATTCTGGCAGCAATTGTATCCATATCACCTGAAGCATATCCTGATACACAGGAAAAATTTCACAAAACAATTAAAGTCGAAGAAGGAAAAACGATTGAAATCGATAATATAAACGGCGCCGTTACTGTCAGTTCCTGGGAGAACGATTATGTGGACGTTTTTGCATTGAAAAAGACCCGTATGGGCAGAGATGAACTCGACCGGGTAACTATCGAAATACACAACAACGAAGTTCTGGAAATAATAACCGTTGTAGATAAATATAATCCCGATAAATATTCATTTTTTGAAAGATTGTATTATGGTTTTCAAAAACGTAATCCGAAAGTCACCGTTGATTATACTGTTACAATACCGTTCACATGCAATCCGGGAATTGCAAAAACGACCAACGGTAATGTCAATATTTCAGGCACCTCGGGAGAAACTTTAGCAAAAACAACGAACGGCAGGGTTCATGTCGAAAGTGTCACGGGGCATATGAATGCTATAAGTACGAACGGCGGTATTAAAATAATGGATGTTGATGGTTCGGCGGATGCAAGAACAACAAACGGGAAAGTATACATTGAGGATGTAAGCGGAACGGTAAACGCAAAAAGCACGAACAGCGGTATTGAAATCATAGGCGCAACAGAACTATATTCAGCCAGAACAACCAACGGAAATATTAAGATTTCACTCCGGGAACACAGCAGTGGCGATATGGACATTTCCACCACCAACGGCTCCATTACATTACTGGTACCGGCTCATTTTTCTGCCGATGTTGATCTTAAAACCACAAACGGAAGGATACATGCTGAAAACTTCACGATTACGCTGAAACAACTGTCAAAAAATCACCTCATCGGTACTATTGGCAGCGGCGGAAGATTTTTAAAAATGAAAACAACAAACGGCAGCATTAAGCTGGAAAAATCGTTCTGAAGAATGTCTGTCTGCATTCATGCCCTCATTATTGAGTACAACCTCGAGGAAACATACAATTTTTTATTGAAATTGTATAAATAATATTTGAATCAAGCTCAAAAATTGATATGTTTCATCTATGATTTTACGAAATCCCGAATAAAATTGATTTCCGTCGCGTTTTGTGTCTTTAAAATGAAAACTAAAAAAATTCCTACGTATAGTGGTTGGTTGACAATAATCCTCTTCCTTTTTTGTGTGATCACCATTCCGCTTGCCAATACCATGAAAGTCATCCATGGCTCTGTTACCGACTCCATAACCGGTGATGCCCTGCCCGGGGCTCATATCTATATAAATGGCACACGCACTGGCATCATAACAAATGATAACGGTTACTACAGCTTAAAATTAGATACTTTGCCATCTACAATTCTGATAAGCTACATCGGCTATAAAAGGGCAACGATTACCATTGATGAAAACTCACCTGATAAACTGAATATCGCACTCACCCCAAATCCTTTCGTTTTAGAAGAAATTGTCGTTACAGCCGAAGATCCGGCAGTAAGAATCATGAAAGAAGTTATCCGGCGGAAAAAGATCTGGCGGGCATCTCTAAAAACATATAAAGCAGATGCATACACCCGGGTCCTTCTCGAAAATGAAACGACGATCGTTTCGATTTCCGAGAGTATCTCGGAAGTTATCTGGGAACGGGATAAAGGCCCCCGTGAGGTAATCAAAGCCAAACGTCAGACAACCAATATCAAGGAGGAAGAAAATTTCGCATCGGCCAGAGCCATACCAAACTTCTACGATGATGATATTGACATTGTCGGCTATAAAGTCATCGGCCCGACGAATCCCGAAGCCCTGAAATACTATGATTTTAAGCTTACAGGGATACGGAAAATTGATGATACGAATGTCTATGATATTTCAGTACGCCCGAAAAGTACACTACAGCCTTCGTTTACCGGTACAATTTCGGTTCTCGATGAGGAATATGCATTGATTGAAGTCGATTTAAAACCGGGTGATGCTATCCTGTTTCCCATGCCGATAGAGGAATTGAAATTATCGTATAAGCAACATTTCAGCAACTTTGGCCGTGAATACTGGCTGCCGGTAGATGCCCGAAATGAGGGTGAGATTACCATAACACTGCCGGGTCTAAAATTTCCGGTAATTACATACAGACAGCTAACCCATCTGACAGATTATAAGGTGAATACCGCATTATCCGACACACTGCGCAATAAGGAAAATGGTACGAGCGAGGTAACCGTCGAGGTAGGCGAAGACTACATATCCATATCCGCAAAATCAGGTGAAAATGCGGCACAGGATGAGTCGGTCAAATCAATTTCCGACAGTCTGTTTGCCGCAAAAGAAGATATAATTATTCCATTGTCCAAAGCCGAAGAGAAGGCTTATAGCAACATTGACAGCACGATGACACTTCAGAAAGCGTTTAAACCCTCGGGTTTTCTGGCACGTTTTATTCAAGAGGATAACAAGAATAAAAAATCCCGTGAAAAAACCGGTCGGCAAAGAGTCATATCACAGGTCCTGTCAGGTTTTCGCCCGCAGATTTGGCACAACAGGGTTGAAGCTTTTCGTCTTGGATTGAAGTTCAAAAAGAGGATACAAAAAAGGTTTACGTACGAACTAAGCGGAGCATATTCAACCGGACAGGAGCGCTGGGCATATGGCGGCGAATTACGTTCCGAGTGGGGGAAAAACCAGAGATGGTCCGCTGCTTTGAACGCAATGTACGATACTGACTTACGATACCGCTCGGACAATTACCCGATATACATGAACAGTTTTCAAACACTCAGCAGCCGTAATGATTATTTCGATTATTTTCGGAATAAAAAATGGCGCGCCGATATCGGGTATCGTTTCAATACATTGCGTACCAGCATTTCGGCCGCAATGAATATCGAACATCATACATCACTTGAAAAAACGACAGATAAAAATATTTTCGGTCGCGATAACAAACAACGGGTTAATCCGGCAGTCGACGAGGGGCGTTTAAGGTCTGCCGAACTGTCTGTTGTTTACGGTGCTGAAAAAGTTCCGATGGGAATCATTGGCTATAATCGTGCCGAATTCTTCATGGAACACGGTTTTCCGGATTTCCTTTCGAGTGATTTTTCGTTTACAAGATATCAGTTCATCCTTGACTGGAGAATCAATACTTTTCTGAAAAGACGATTGTTTCCCAATACACTCGATCTCCGCATTATTGGAGGGACACACAGCGGAAATCTTCCTGTGCAGAGGTTCGGCACTATTGAAGGCACCATGGCAGGATTCGGTCCGTTCGGCGTATTCAGAACGCTCAGGGATCATCCGCTGGAGGGAGAACGGTATTGTGCACTGTTCTGGGAACATAATTTCAGAACGGTTCCGTTCGAGCTTGTGAGACTGCGACGGTGCGCAAAAAAAGGGATGGGAATCATTCTGCACGGAGCAGCAGGGAGAACCTGGATATCGGAAAAAAGAATGGCTGAATTATCGTACCATCCGCTTTATCAAGATGGTTTCAGGAGCGAAATCGGATTGACGCTCAATGCTCTCTTTGGTTATTTCAGACTGGACATAACCAAACGATTGGACAGACGTGGTGTTTATATTGGATATGGCGCAATCCGTATGTTTTAAAAAGGGTAGATTCTGATAAATCGTGCATTTTTCATCAATCATTTCATACTTGCCTTTTTCAAGAATTATTGATATATTTAT
Organism: Candidatus Latescibacter anaerobius SCGC AAA252-E07; assembly: GCA_000403035.1. Classification (GTDB taxonomy): domain Bacteria; phylum Latescibacterota; class Latescibacteria; order Latescibacterales; family Latescibacteraceae; genus Latescibacter; species Latescibacter anaerobius. The sequence goes on from AQSL01000133.1 coordinate 13,463, forward strand.
AAATTTGAAAAGGGCCCATAGCTCAGTGGTCAGAGCCACCGGCTCATAACCGGTTGGTCCAAGGTTCAAATCCTTGTGGGCCCACCAGTTTATGTTTATCAAAAAATATTCGTTGAGCTGCCGTTACGGGCGATTAGCTCAGTTGGTCAGAGTGCGGCGCTCACATCGCCGAGGTCACTGGTTCGATTCCAGTATCGCCCACCATTTTTTTGGAGGCATGTGTGGTATTAATTATAATATACAAACTATTCGGTAAAAAATATCCGGGTGGTGTCTGTAAAGTAAAAGAATCATCTCATATACCCAACGATTGAAAGAGTGCATACAATTTAAATGCACTCTTTTTTTTGACTCTTTCTAAGGAGATTATGTATGGCAAAGGTTTCCGATGTGATTGAGGTTATGGAAAAATGGGCCTCACCGCAACTTGCCGAATCATGGGACAATGTAGGATTGTGTACAGGAGAACCCGCACAAGATATTGCTTCGATAGTTGTCGCACTGGATATCACTGAGGATACAATAGCTCTGGCGAAAACCAACCGGGCATCCATGATCGTTTCGCATCACCATCCAATCTTCAAACCTATTAAAACCCTGGCCGGCAATGATCGGTCTCTCAAACTAATACGCACAGCATTAAAAGAAAACATCGCGCTCTACTCCGCCCATACCAATCTGGATCAGGCACAAGACGGTGTTAGCCATGCACTCGCCGAAAAACTTGGACTCATTACTCTATCACCTCTCTGCCCGGGCAACCGTAAACTTCTCAAGTTCGTTACATTTGCTCCGCCCGAATCTACCGACATAATCCGTGAGGCAGCGGGTAATGCCGGCGCAGGCATCATTGGGGAATACCGCCTCTGTTCATTTACTTCCAGGGGCACAGGCACATATATCCCTACGGAAAAAGCATCTCCCTACGTGGGAAAATCAGAAGAGCTTTCACATGTTCACGAAGACCGCATCGAAATGATCGTTACCGCGGAATCACTTTCAAACGTGATTGCGGAAACAATGAAAGTACATCCCTATGAAGAAATGCCCTATGATATCATACCACTTTCTCAAAAAGACCCGGCAACCGGTTACGGGGCAGTCGGCAACCTCCGTGAACCGATGAACCCGGAGAACTTCTGCGAACATGTGGCAAAAATCCTTTCGGTTGAAACCTTACACGTTTCAAACTGCAAAACCAGCCGCATAAAACGTGTTGCAGTCATGGGCGGAAGCGGCGGAGATTACATCTCATGGGCACTTTCCGCAGGTGCAGATGCTTATGTGACAAGTGAAATCGGTTATCACGATTTTCTGGATTACGGTTTATCAATAGTACTGATAGATGCATCACACAGGGCTACCGAACTTCCGGTACTTCAGAGAATAAAAGAAAAACTTGAAGAATCGCCATCTCTTAAAAATATTGAAATTATTATAGATTGGAGCAGATCCTGCCAAACAACATATATATTCAATACGGAAACAATCAATGAATCATTTACGGGAGATACAACATGAAAAATGACCTTATGAAACTTCTGGAAGCTCAGAAAATCGATCTGGACATAGATCAGCTCTATAAGCATAAAAAAGAATACCCTCAACAAATAGAGAACCTTAAAAAAGAAATTGAGGATCTGGAACATGCTATAGAAAATATTACAACCGGGATTGCAGAAAGAGAAAAAAACAGGCGTACTATTGAGGAAGAAATCAAAGCCGAACAGGAAATACTTGTACAAAAAGATAAACGACTTCTTGAAACAAAAACAAACAAAGAATATACTGCTGTTCAACACGAAATCGAACTGGCCCGTGAGCGTATAGACTCTCTGGAAACCGAAGACCTTGAACTTATGACAGAACTCGATGAAATGGTGCCAAAACAGGAAGAGACAGAAAAAAACTATAAGGTAACGAAAAAAAGTAACAGGGCAAAAATAAAGGAAATTAAAACAAAATTTGAATCAATAGAGTCAGATATCAAGGTGCTTGAACATAAACGAAAGAGAACACTCAAAGATATAAACAGCAGGGCTCTTACAGTATATAACAGACTCAGAAAAGGCAAAAGCGGTCTTGCTGTTTCAGTTGTAGATCCTGTAAAACATTCATGTAAAGGGTGTTTCAAGCAACTCCCGCCCCAAAAAGTTCTCGATATACGTCGCGGCGACAAAATAATATTCTGTGAAAATTGCGGCAGAATAATTGTATGGGACACTGAAAATGAGTAATAAGATGTTCCTGACTGCCTATACCGATGGTGCATCAAAAGGTAATCCGGGTCCAGCCTCTCTCGGCTTCATAATAGAAAAAGACGGGGTGGTTTTGGAGCAACATGGTGAGTATATTGGTGAAACCACCAACAATATTGCCGAATACACCGCTCTCATTTATGCTGCCAAAAGAATGAAGATCCTCGGCGCAACAGATGTTACCATCTACTCAGATTCAGAACTTATGGTAAAACAGATTAACGGTTCATACAAAGTTAAGAACGAAGGATTACAAGCTCTCTTTGGAGAAGTTACGAAACTTTCGGGGAAGTTTCATTCTTTTCAAGTCATTCACATACCCCGTGAAGAAAATTCTTGTGCCGACGGTCTTGCGAATAAAGCTATCAAAGAACATGATTCCAGAGCAAAGAAGACTGCAAAAAAACTTGATCAACAGATAAAGCTCTTTTGAAATATATCTCCAAAATACCTGCGTAAAAAATATCTCAGGCACAATGTATCATCATGAAAGGAAATGCCATGAACTGGAAAGAATTACTCAAGACCGAGATAGAGAACTCATATAAACTGACTGATGGCCTCTTTGATCTTGTGGATGAGGAAAGTCTCGATTGGAAGCCCTCTTTGGAAAACAACTGGATGACAACAGGCCAGCTTCTGATGCACCTCACAAATGCTTGCGGCGCACCTATGCGCGGATTTGTTACCGGCGATTGGGGTCTGCCTGAGGGAATCGATGCGAGTGATTTATCCCCGGAGGAGATGCTGCCGTCAGCGGAGAAATTGCCCACCATAGGAAGTGTCACGGAGGCGAAGGAGCTTCTGGCGAAAGACAAACAACTGGCACTGGATATGCTGGCGGAATGCGAAGAGGACAGGCTTGCTAACGAGACCGTACGCGCACCCTGGAACCCCGCTAAGGCAATCCTGGGATATTACTTACTCCAGATGGTGGCTCACCTCAGCCAGCATAAAAGTCAACTGTTTTACTACCTGAAGTTACAGGGAAAACCGGTCAACACAGGTAATCTCTGGTAAACGTAGACACGGTTCTCAGGCAACACTATGAAAGGCGCTCATAGTTAATCCCAAACAATGTACTGGCATGCACTTAAAAAGCGTGGTGAAAAACTATCATGCTCAGGATTTAAACTGTCAAGGGTCAACGTGAAGCGTTGATTTACATGCCCTTGACAGCAACGAACGGTATATATTTCATTACGGGGCGCGTGAAAAAACTTTTTCACCGCCCTCTTAAACCTTTTACGGGATGGCGTTCCGGAATAGTTAATACATGGAAACGTGCAGGGTAAGGCATCCAATTCATGAAAAGGTATCACTGAAGTAATTATTTGATTAAGATATATCTGTGTCTCAAATGTATATCACGAGATACCATCACAGAAAACTCATGTATTTCGTGACACTTTGATTCATAGAACGATCTTCACCAATGGTGAAATAACGGTCTTAACTCCCCGCCCTCAGGCTTGCCGGCCTCAGCCATACAAGCGGATTCTCAGGTTTTTCTTCTCTCAACACTTCCAGTACAAGTCTTGAAGAATTGTCATCAATCATACCTGTATTTCCGGCAAGGCCAACAATGCTGCCTGCTGAAATCACCTGATCTTTATTGACGAGGATATCGGAAAGGTGCCCGTAAATGGTGTAATAGTTCGGGGGATGATATATCATGACAAAATTCCCATAACCCCGCAAAAACTGTGTCATGACAATCTGTCCATCACCAATCGATATTACCGGTTCACCGGTTTTTGCCTCGATTTCTATTCCGCGGTTGTTTGTTGTGGTTTTTGTCATCGAGTCCACGACCTTCCCAAATTTACTTACAACTTTACCATTTACCGGCCAGGGTAATTTCCCCTTGTAGATGGAAAAATTATAACCCTCGAGTGATGGCGGAAGCGGAGGCCTGGCTTTTTCCCTTTCCTTTATAAATTTTTCATATAACGCCTGTGATTTTTTTTTAAGTTCAATATTCATTTTTATACTTGCCTCGACAAGCTTTTTATCGTGCTTGATTTCATCGAGAATCTTCAGTTTTTTATTTTTTGTACTGGCAAGTGACAGTTGTTGGGTTTTTTTCGTTCTGGCTAATTCTATAGTGGCATTCAGGGCAGTTTGCAGAGTATTCATTGAAGATTTCATCTCATTGATTTGTAACCGTATATCGTGTAAAACATTCATATCCTGGGTTGCCAGTACCGACAGCATCTTGAAACCCCGTAATACTGATGATATAGAACCGGAGGTAAAAAACATTCCCAGCGGAGATACATTCTGACGTTTATACATTGAACGTAAACGCCTCGCATACGTTTCGGAACGACTTTCGAAATTTATTGCCGATCTGTCATACCTTTTCTCGGCAGAGTTAATTTCTTGTTTTATTGTCTTTTCTTCACCTTGGATAACCCGCAGGTTTTTATCGATGGCTTCGATTTTTTTGTCAGAAAGATCCAGTTCAGCTAATACTCTTTTCTCATTTGATTGTATACTTTTCAATTCTTTTTCATTTTTATCAAGCTCTTTTTTTGCTTTTTCGATATCTTTCTTAATTTTTATAATACGCTCCGAAATTGTATCTTCCTCTGATAAAACCTCACCGGTCACAAAAAAAGTTATGAAAGCGAAAACGACAATGTACGTTAAGCGCATACTAACAAACCTCATTTTCATGAGGGCGGTGAAAAAATCCTTTTTCACGCACCCCTTTAAAACTCATCTAAAAACATTCTATTACAGACTCAACTCTTCAGAAAGCTCTCCTTACCGCAACAAAACTTCCCAGCAATCCAAAAAAAGCACCCACAGGAATGATAAAAACAAGAATCCATGGATATGATATATAACTTGATTCCTTTATTCCAAACATATACATATAAACCTCAATATCAGGGAAAACATACTGTAACCAGAGATATATACCATAAAAAAGCAGGTATGCGAATACTCCCGATACAATACCCTGGAGAAACCCCTCAAAATAAAATGGCCTTCGTATAAAACCCGTGGTGGCTCCCACAAGTTTCATTATCTCAATCGCCTCTTTACGGGCGATCACAGTCAGCGTTATTGTATTTGAAATAACAAGAATACAGGCGGTTACAATAATGGTAAAAAGAATCGACTCTATAAGAATGAATATCAAAAAAAAGATATCCAGTCTGGACAGCCAATCTTTTCCGTATTCTACAGATTCCACTGCATCTACTACCCGCAACTGTTCAGCGAATTTTTCGAGATCGCTTGACATACGGTGTCCCTTTGCCATGGTGACGACTATGGATCTTGGAAGCGGATTTTCTTCCAGCGCAGGTAAAAGGTCGCTCCCGAACATGTTCTCAAATTCTTTTGCGGCATCTTCTTTGCTCATAATTCTCGTTGATTCGACCTCGCTCATTGAAGCTATTGTTTCATCCAGCGCAAGCATATCACCATCGGACATTTCATCTTTCAGGTATAAATTAACCTCTTCGTTTCCCCTGATTTTATTGACTACACCGTTCGCATAGAAAGTAAGTAGCATAACAATTCCGACCAGTATCAAAGCCACCGTAATAGTTAGAATCGAAATGAGTGTCATATAGCGGGTTCGAACCATACCCTGTACGGCCTCTCTTAAAGCATACAACTCAGATTAACCTCCCATCCGATATTTCTACAACCCGTAATGAACCTTTCACTGATAACTCTTTTTTGTGTGTCGCCATAAGTACTGCTGTTCCGGAATGATTGATTTTTTCGAGCAGACGGATAATATCCAGGGTATTTTCTTTATCAAGGTCACCTGTCGGCTCATCCGCAAGAAGAATAAAGGGTTCAAGTACTATAGCACGTGCTATTGCGACACGCTGGCATTCACCGCCCGAAAGATCACGGGGATAGTGATTCAGCCTGTGAGCCATTCCAACAGTATTGAGTGCCTGCAGAGCTTTTTGTTTGACTATCTTTCTTTTCGTTCCGGTAACCTCAAGTGCAAACGCAACATTTTCGAAGCTTGTTTTATCCTTCAATAGTTTGTAATCCTGGAAAATAAACCCGATGGAACGCCTTAAGAACGGTATCTTTTTCTTCGGTACCTTCTGGGTATCCTCTCCTTGTACTATGGCATTCCCCAGCGTTGGGAACAAATCAAAATGGATCAGTTTCAATATCGAACTCTTGCCTGCCCCGGATGGCCCGAGCAGAAAGACAAATTCACCTTTTTCAACCTGAAAACTGATATCTTCTATTATTTTTGTATTGTTCAGTATAAGACTGACCTCATTAAGTATAATCATAATCCTTTTCCCGGATTCCCGTGATTTTTAACTCATCACATTTCCTTTTTCTGAAGGACAAAATGGACACGTTCCGAATTCTCGTTACCTGGATCACATGTCATATCATCAAATATTCCGAGCAGCGTGAATTGAGAATCCGAAATTATCTGAGACACCTCATCCAGTGAGTATATTCTTTGAATATGATTTTCAATATATCGGTTCCCGTTTTGTTCAATTATGAAAATATTTTCCTGAATTCTTTTTGAATGATGAAACAGGCATTTTCTCTCATACTTTATATATCCCAAATCCTCACTCATTGATTTATTAGAAAAGAATTCCTGAGAATTCTTCAGGGTGCAGACATCAAATATAAAAAGTCCCCGGTCTCTTGTTACTCTCGAAACCTCATCAACAGCTTTTTTTATATCAACTTCATTTTTCAGATAATTTATTGAATCATACATACAAATAACCGCATCAAATTTACTTTTCAGGGGAAGAGATGTCATATTTGCAGCAAAAAACCGCAGGGGTAATCCATTCTGTATGAATTTACCTGCTGCCTCTTGAAGCATATCCGGTGATAAATCCATACCCGTAATGTTATAGCCGTGTTTTTTTTGAAGTAGTAACGAGAGGTTTCCGGTTCCACAGGCAATTTCCAGAATGTTGTGTACCTTTATTCCAAACCGTTCAAAGATCGAGGAAATATAATAGGCCCATTCATCATAATTGACATGGTCCATAATCCGGTCATAAATCCTGGCAAGTTTGGCATACGGTTGATAGTGAATCAAGTATTTATTGCCTCCTGCGCCATTTTTTCCTGTAAACCGGATAGTAATCTAATCCTGACACCACAAATGTTCGAATATTCAATCTATCAGATAACGATATTCTTCATTTAAAAAATTGAACACTATTCATTCTGTAAAATGGTTTATCGCATTTATTCCATACGAATGTCAATATATGTTTCTGTTTTAAGCTTATTCAGAATACGGTCGAGTTCAACCATGTTTTTCTGCTGAGTAACCATCTGTCTTATAATATAATTGTCATCTTTGATGTTAAGGGTGTGTGCAGATTTATAATCATTCAGTTTAAGAATATGATAACCGAACTGGCTCTTGAAAGGTTCTGAAATTTCCCCAACTTCCAGTTTTTCCGCCTGAATGATAATCGAGGGGATACCCTGTTCCTTCGTGAGCCACTGAAGCTTCCCTCCAAGTTCACTGGAATTTTCATCCTCAGAATTCTCTTTCGCCATATCCTCAAAAGTAGTGTTCCCGGAGGCAATTTCCTCACGCATTTGTTTCAATCTTTCTATAATTGCCTTTTCATCTTCTTCATCGGGTTTTAATAGCATGAGAATGTGACGTGCTCTGATCTGTTCACTTCTGATTTCCTCAACCTTGATAATATGAAAACCGAACTGCATACCTTCCCCGGTCTGCAGCTTCGTTTCAACAATATTCGATACTTCCCCGGGCTGGAGCGAAAAAGCCACTTCCGAAAATTCAGGAACCATTTCATTTCGTGTGAAAAAACCGAGATCTCCTCCTTCCGATGCACTGCCGGGATCCTGAGAGTATTCTCTGGCAAGCTCGGCAAAATCTTCCCCATCGCGTATACGTTTCAGGATACCCTGAAGCTTTTCTTTCGTCTCATCTTTTCTTTTTTCCAAAACTTTTGGGTAAAGCAGTATATGGCTTAACTGGAATTGTTCCGGCATCACGGGGATCGAATCCTGGTTTGCGACAAGCCAGGCTTCCATTTCCTGAGAAGTAGGCGTATTGCTGCTTGATATTTCCTGCATTAATGTCTCGGTAAGAAGATACTTATATTTCATTTCACGCAACATATACCGTAACTGCTGTTCAGTAAGCCCGAATTCTTGCAGTGCATTTGAAAATGCTTCATCACTGCCATATTCCCTTTTTATTTCAGCTAATTGATCCTTTTCCAGAAGGTCAACCTGCCTCATGTCCACTTCTATTGAATCCTGGGCAGCTTTGACAAGAAGCAATTGTTCATTGACCATGTCCTGTATCACTTCACGGAAAAGAGACTCTATAACATTGGCTGGTGTGTTTTCATTCATGTTTCTCGACATCATCAGCGCGCTGATTTTTCGCCTCACATCCGAAAGCAATATGATTTCATCCCCTACCACTGCCATTATCCTGTCAACAAGCTGGCCATTCGTACTCACATTATTTTCCGCAGCTATCAAACCACCCGGATGGAAAAACAGGAAAATAACAAGTAGTAAAGAATACATTACTTTCTCTTTCATGTGCCTCTTAACTCCAAAATCCCTTACGGAAACTGATATCTGATATCAGCTTTAACCGTAAGCTTTTTTATTAATGCTATCTGTGCCTCTTCACGTTGTTCTGCAAGATACATGTCCAGAACCAGATCACGAATATATTCAAACGGTTTTATGGTTCCGGGGTCATAGACCTTATCAACTATGACACACCCCCATCCGTCAATTACCCTGAAAGGGTCCGAAACTTTCATCACTCCGCGCTTTTCAACAGTAGAAACTATAGTATTCCAGATATTAGGTTCAACGGATTCCTCATTAATTAATCCTAAATCACCGTCATTTTGTGAACTGGGATGTTTCGAATACTCTCTTGTCAGGTTGGAAAAACTCTCATTTTTTTTAACCCTGGTGAAAAATGAGGTTGCATCTTTTTTATTGTCAAAAAGGGCATACCGAATTTGATATTCCGTCGTTTGAAGTTCAAAATATTCCTTGTTCTTGTTGTAAAATATTTTTAATTGGGCATCGGTCGGTATTTTAATATTTGAAAGTTCTCGTTCAAGAAACTCATTACTGAGAAGATTTCTTTTTGAGTTATATAATAGTTTATCTATTTCAGGATCTTTATCAATTTCGTAATTCAATGCCTCCTGGTAAAGAAGTTCTTTGTTAACCCAATCCTCAATTATTTTCCTCTTATGCTCAGGAGTAAGTTTATCATAGAAATCTTTCGGCACAATCGCCTTCAAATCTGATTCAGTCAGATGTACACTGTTTACCGTTGCATAAATCCGCTCATCGATTTCATCTTCAGTATGTGATGCAAAACACCCGGTAAAAACAAGCGATAATAACGAGAATAATACTGTAAAATGTGCGCATTTCCCCCAAACAGGAACAGCAAAAGAAACAAAACTATTTATTGAATTCATGATACCTTTCTTCAATTTTTTAGCTGGATTCAACACTCTGCGCTGAAGCTTTATAGTTTATGATAGTTTTGTACTAAACTTTTAATATAAATTAGGTAGTTAATGCCTGCAACACCTTTTTTACTCCAGCCAATGAACTATTCGAAACCTTCGGAGCCGAAAAACCGATCCTCATACCTTTATCAAAAGAAAAATGCAGCTTTACCGGTGATTTTTGTACCATCTTTTCAATCTTATCTCTTGAAATTTCCTCGGTCTCTGGCATATAAATGCTGGTCATTTCTCCTTCATTTATTGATACTACCGTGGCTCCGATTTGTGCTGCATAATGACGAATATAAGCCGATTCAATCAGATTACGTGCCGGTTCTTCCGGCTTTCCGAAACGATCGCCCAATTCTTCTTCTATCGCTCTTACTTCTTCCGTTGAAACCGTCTCCGAAAGCCTGCGGTAAAAAAGCACTCTCTCCCGGGCATCCGGCATGTAATTCTCAGGTACATACGCATCTTTCTTAAAATTGACTTCTACTTCCGGCGGTTTTGTAACTTTTTCACCTTTCAATTCAGCTATGGTTTCATATAAAAGATCGGTATAAAGATCAAAACCTATAGCCGCAATATAGCCGGATTGTTCTGTCCCCAGAATATTTCCCGCGCCCCTTAATTCGAGGTCACGCATTGCTATACTGAAACCGCTCCCGAGTTCCGAGAACTCCTCGATAGTCCTCAACCTCTGCCTTGCCGTTTTTGTAAGCGGTGTTTTCGGGGGAACCAGCAAATACGCATAAGCCCGTATGTTGGAACGTCCAACCCTGCCCCTTAATTGATAAAGCTGTGATAATCCGAAGGTATCTGCACGGTTGATAAGTATGGTATTAACCATGGGAATGTCGAGGCCGTTCTCGATAATCATGGTCGTTACCAGTACCTGGTATTTCCCGTGGTAAAAATCACGCATCTTGATTTCAAGCTCTTTTTCCGGAAGCTGACCGTGAACCACGCAAAATGACACTTCTGGCATCAGCGACCGTAAATATGATGCCATACTTTCGATTGATTTTACCCTGTTATGAACAAAAAACACCTGGCCATCCCTGTCAATTTCTCTCATCACCGCTTCTACAACATGCTTTTCCTCAAACGGCACGACTTCGGAATGGACACTGTATCTATCCTGAGGAGGGGTATTGATAAATGATATATCCCTTGCACCCAGGAGAGACATGTTGAGTGTCCTGGGAATCGGGGTGGCACTCATGGACATAACATCGATAGAACTCTTTATTTTTTTAATCCGTTCCTTACTCCTGACACCGAACCTTTGCTCTTCATCAATAATTAAAACCCCGAGATTTTTTATAAACACATCTTTTGATAATAGACGGTGAGTACCGATTATTATGTCAATTTGACCGGCTGCCAGGCGGTCAAGGATATCTTTCTGTTCCGCTCTGGTACGAAATCTTGAAATCGCCTCAACATTCACCGGAAAATCTGCCAGACGTTCTCGAAAAGTTTCTTCATGCTGTTCTGCGAGAATAGTTGTCGGTACAAGAACGGCAACCTGTTTATTATCGAGCACCGCCATAAATGCAGCCCTTATAGCAATCTCGGTTTTACCAAAACCAACATCACCACAAATGAGCCGTTCCATGGGTGAAGAATTCTCCATGTCTTTTCGAACATCAGACCATGCACGCAACTGATCAGGTGTTTCTTCATAAATAAACGATTCTTCCATAGATTTCAGCAAATGTTCATCGGGTTTAAACGCATACCCCGGAAATACTTTCCTCTCTGCATATAAACGCAGTAAATCCTCAGCCATACGCTGAATGGATTTCTTTGTCCGCGCTTTGAGCTTTTCCCATGAGGTACCGCCAAGTTTATGTACGACAGGTAACACGCCCTCTTCGGCAGAGTATTTTTTCAGTCTTTTCAACTGCTCAACCGGTACAAAAAGCTTATCATTGTCTCTGTAATAAACCATCAGACAATCGGTTTCAGCCCCTCCCGCTTTTATACGCTTAAGGCCCCTGTAGCGGCCTATGCCGTAATCTACATGTACAACAAAATCACCTATTGTCAGGGCGCGATGATCAGGTATTGGAACGCCATCCTTATAGCGTCGATACCGTACCCTTCTTCGATACCTGCCAAAAATTTCGTGATCTGTAAAAAGAACAATGCCCGTTACAGAATCAGTAAATCCTCCTGAAAGATGGGCAATATCAGTAGCATAATACCCCTCAATAGTTTCAAGCAGTTCATGTAATCTTTCAACCTGACCTGAATTATCACATGCTATGTGGCATTTTTTGTTTTCTGTGTGGGCTTTTTTAATATCTTTCCTCAGTTCTTCGAGATTACCCTGATATTGACGTGAAGAATAAATATTAAAAGGTATACTCTGTGTCTCCGATGGTTTCAGGTAATAATTCTTTATACATACCAGTTTCCCAAGTTCCTTCGTGAGTTCTGTGGAAGACATATAAAAATAGTCGGGAGAAGGGATATCAGGATCATCGTTTTTCTGTCTCTCCCAAACAATATAAGCCTGGTTGATCCTCTTATTCACTTTTTCTATGCTCATCTCCGGATCACAAACAAGGACAATATCATTATCGGAGAAATACGAACATAACGATGCTTTTGTCCCAAAAACGACATGCAGATACTGTTCAATTCCATTCGGTCTTTCACCGCCATTCAGTGCACATTTAATCCTGTCAAGATTTATTCCCGCCTTGCTCTCGATATCCTGAATGCGACGTTCATCAGAAGCATTTAAACCCGCTTCGGTTATAAATTCATCGGGAGGTATGATCCTAAATGTATCCACAGGTTCAACAGACCGTTGGCTGGAAGTGGAAAAAGTCCGGATTGATTCAATTTCATCTCCCCAGAATTCAACACGGTACGGTATTTCCGCCCCGAACGGATATATATCAACAATACCGCCGCGCACTGCTACCTGACCGGGTGATGTTACGGTATATTGTCTGCTGAAGCCTTTTTCAATCAAAGAGCGGATAAAATCATCAAAAACGAGTTTTTGCCCTTTTTTTACTTCCAGACTTACAAGATTGATGAGTTCCGGAGGTGTTGTAGGATCATGAAGAGCTACGGCAGTACAAACAACTATACCGTGCCAGCCCCTCTCCAGCATATCAAGTGTCTCCATACGCTGGCTGCGAACCTCAAAATGACTGTCAATATGCTCATAAGGGTTTGTATCACGTTCAGGAAAGAATGTAACATTCTCAGTGCCGATAATATCTTCCACATCTCCACGAAATGCATCCGCCTCTTCCTCATCCGGCAGGATTGCCAGAATAGAACGTTCAGGCTTTATGCTATCCTTTCCGAGTAATGCAGAAGCAAAAAATGCGGCGGAAGAACCTCCCAGGCCATGAACAGACACTTCCTTTTCATGTACAAGAATATCATAGACAGATTGTAATCGGGGATTTTGCCTGAAAGATGTGAGAAGAGTACTCAGCATTATACATAAAAACGGTAGATTCCGGAGTTTGAAGTTATTTGAAGAATACAAAATTTTGGAGAAGATACTATCAGATTTTTTAAGATTAGGTAGTATAAAAAATGAACGAACTACCGGCCCTTCTTAAACATTGTTCTGGATGATTTCTTTTTAACCTCAGAACTTTTTGTTCTCATTGCGATGGTTAAATCATCAATAAGCTTGTAAAGGGATTCTTCATTGTGGTCATATATAACAACATTGTATGGTTCGTTGATACCTGTCATTTTTACGAGTTTCACCATATCAACTGTTGAAATATAATAATTGCAATAAGGCATATATGCTGCAATCTTTTCTGAAGCTATAAGCAAATCATCTTTATAACCGCATTCAACATCTTCAATCCCATAGGTTTCGAAAAGGGAATAAAGAATATTGGAAATAATATGGAATTCCGGAATATCTTTGATTTCCTCATATGATAAAAAATTTTTCATATGATATTCATACGATCCGTCTAAAGGCATATACGGTTTCAGAAGATCCGAAAACGTTTCCCAAAAATAAAAAAAATATTCTCCCGCAATGCTATCCAAAGCTTTGCCATCCTTAAAACTGTCGATGAATAAATACATCTGGGAATTGTTTTTTTCACGTTCCAGCGCTTTTAACACAATTTGTGCGTTCAGAGAAAGGTACTTGTTAAATCCAGGTGTATATCTTGCATCCGGATCAGAGGAAAAAGCATCTCTCCAGGATGGCTTATTATTATCCTGCTCAAAAAAACAACTAATAACTCTAATAAGTTGAAGAGTCCTTATGGTAAAACGCTGATGAAATTCTATCTGTCCGAGATTACTCATCATATTCAGAAATTCGATTTCAATCTTATTGTCGTTTATATGGGGTACGATATGATCATACGTTATTGGCGTTACAACCATGTTATTAATATACCCTTCATGCAAAAGCAAAAATAATTTATTCATAACCGGATAGTCACGAAGTTTTACGTAGTTATAATACATATATTTTAACGTTTCAGGGTCAAGATAAACCACATAACGATCGGTTAAATTTAGCATCAAATCTCCTATGAAAAATCATATAATGCTTTACAAATTTTCAGGATATTAATAAATATGCTTATTTATATTGACAAATGCAATAAAAAATGACTTTTATTTCATTTCAAATAGTAGATATTCTACCTGGTTTGTAAAGAACCAGAATGAAAATATGTATATAATATTAGAAAGAATTGAGAATTTTTATCCTGAAAAACGGCTTTGTTCCCACTCTGTAAATAAAAATGTTATCTCAGAACTGTCCGGTTAAATTCTGTTGATTGCTTTATGAAAAGCCCCCTTCTTGTCCTTCGGACATCCTTGTCTCGTCCTGATATAAGTTTACACATTAAAGGACAAGGAGGCAAGGTTGAAAGAGAGCCTGAGGATTAATTTTACTGAAGCATTTAAGCTGCATG
>AQSL01000134.1 GCA_000403035.1 Candidatus Latescibacter anaerobius SCGC AAA252-E07
GAGAAAGGGTTAGGGGATGAGTTAGGGTATGGGGATGGGATATAAGCGGAGCTAACTTTATAGGCGTTTACATTTATTTGTTAATCAACCCGACAATCTCTATAACCGCTTGTATATAATAATAGTATAATAAGAAAATTTGCCACTGAGCACACAGAGAGCACAGGACTTTTACATACTTGTTTATTTCGTAATTAGTATTCATTTCCGTAACAGAACCTTATACTATTGACGATACAAATACCTCTGTGAACTCTGTGACTCAAAGGAATGTATTTTGAAAATTCTTCTTGTTAACTGGATGGACATGGCAAACCCGATGTCGGGTGGTGCGGAAGTGCATCTTACCGAAATTTTCCGGCGGTTTGTTGAACGCGGGGATGAGGTAACACTTGTATCCTCCGGATTCAAAGGCAGCGCAAAGGCCGATGAATACGAGGGTATCAGGATTGTACGGTCGGGAAGCCGTGAGACGTTTAACTTCACCGCTCCGAAAATGCTCAGGACACTTGACAGAACCGAGCATTTCGATCTCGTTGTTGAGGACATTAACAAGATTCCCCTCTATACGCCCCTGTATCTGAAAAAACCGCTGCTGGTTATTATTCCGCATCTGTTCGGCACAACAGTATTCCGTGAGACAAACCCGATCCTGGCATCGTATGTGTATCTCATGGAATTACCCATATCCTCTGTTTACCGGAAAGCCATGTTTGAGGTCATTTCCGGGAGCACGGCAGAGGATATAAAAAAACGCGGCATACCGGAAGACCGTATCAGGGTTGTTCACTGCGGGATGGATCATGACACCTATACGATCGACCGTATGCTTTCAAAATTCGAGCAGCCGACTATCCTCTATGTCGGACGTATAAAACGGTACAAAAGCGTTGAGGTCATTCTGCGGGCGATGCCGGATGTTCTGAAAAAAATACCCGGTGCGAGACTCGTAATTGTCGGGTCAGGCGATAATCTTCCCGAACTTAAATGGTTTTCTCATAAGCTTGGTATTTCGGGCAGCGTGCTTTTTACAGGATTTGTTACCACAGATGAAAAGGTCGACTGGATGCGCCGTAGCCATGTTAATGTAAATCCCTCGCCCAAGGAAGGATGGGGGCTCACAAACATTGAGGCAAATGCATGCGGGACGGTAGCGATTGCTTCCGATGCCGATGGACTCCGTGACTCTGTGAAGGACGGCGAAACGGGCATGCTTTTCCCCTATGGCGATAGTAAAAATCTGGCGGAAAAGATAATTCGCATACTGAGTGATGACGAGTTGCGTGAACGGCTTACCGGAAACGCAGTTGCATGGTCGGGGAAATTCACATGGGATGAATGTGCTCAAAAGACCTTGGAAGTTGTTGACGAGGTAGTGAGCGGATGGAGGTGAACGATGAAAACGATTACGTTGAGCGAATTATACGTTTTTCATCCTTTCCCCTTTTTTTATTACTCTTTACATACAAGCGCTTTTCGTTTATAATATTTACATAGAAAATGTCTCGATATGGAGCAGTAGTTTATGTCCAAATCTGCCGTAATAAATGAAACAGAAATCATACTGGATTCCATAACCGACGGTGTTTTCACCGTTGACAGGCAGTGGTTTATAACCTCTTTCAACCGTGCCGCTGAACATATAACCGGTATACCGAGAGATGAAGCAATCGGACGGCCCTGCAGCTATGTTTTCAGGGCATCGATATGCGAGGGCTCATGTGCGCTCCGCCACACACTGGAGACAGGAGAACCGGTCGCGAATCTCCCCATCTATATTCTTCGTGCCGATGGGAGCAAGATTCCGGTCAGCATTTCGACAGCGCTCCTGAAAGATGCTTCCGGCAAGGTTATCGGCGGAGTGGAGACATTCCGCGACCTTCGAGTCGTCGAGGAACTCCGACGTGAACTCACGGAGAAGTATTCATTTGCCGATATCATCAGCCGCAACCACCGGATGAGGGAACTATTCGATATTCTCCCGGTAGTTGCTGAAAGCCAGTCTACGGTATTGATAGAAGGGGAGAGCGGGACAGGCAAGGAACTGGTATGCCGTGCGATCCATACCCTCAGCCCGAGGAAAGACGGACCGTTTGTTGCAATAAACTGCGGCGCTCTGCCGGATACGCTTCTCGAGAGCGAGCTTTTCGGGTATAAAGCCGGCGCCTTTACCGATGCCCGTAAGGACAAGCCGGGAAGGTTCGCTCTTGCCGATGGCGGAACGATTCTGCTCGATGAAATCGGGGATGTTTCGCCGGCGCTTCAGGTGCGTCTCCTCCGACTGCTCCAGGAAAAAGTGTATGAACCGCTCGGATCAAACGAATCCGTCCATGCTGATGCCAGGATACTTGCCGCAACCAACCGTAATCTTGACGAGCTTGTGGATACGGGGGCATTCCGCAGGGACCTTTTTTATCGTATCAATGTAGTTCGCATGACCATACCGCCTCTGCGGGAGAGAAAAGATGATATACCGCTTCTGGCAGAGCATTTTATTGAACATTTTAACCATCTCCAGAACAGGGAAATATCCGGGATTTCAGGTGCGGCAATGGCTGCGCTCATTCATCATGATTATCCCGGTAATGTACGTGAGTTGGAGAATGCACTGGAGCACGCATATGTCCTGTGCCGTGGAGAACAGATTCTGCCACAACACCTGCCGCCGACTTTTCAACATACTCCCGAAAAACAGCTTTCATCTCAGGGCATGTACACCCTCCGTGAACTGGAAGCTCTCCATATAACCGAGGCGCTCAGGCGGCACAACTGGAATAAAACCGCTGCCGCCCATGATCTCGGCATAGGGAGGAGCAGTCTGTACCGTAAAATACAAGAACATTCGATACATATCCCCTAAAAAATGGAACATGATACCCGCGAGAATGTATCATAACGATACAATCAATTTTTAATAATGTATCATAATGATACAATGAAACGGTTTCTGTTTTTCCCGCTTATCCCGAAATATTTTTTATAATACTTTGATTATAGTGGATTTGCAGAGCTATATAAGAATGCGGTTTTTCTGGCATAATAATAGCATCTATCAGTTTAGGGAGGATGAGATCAATGAAAATTGCTGTTCCTGTATGGGATGGGAGCGTTTCCCCTGTTCTCGATACTGCGGGAAAGCTTGCGGTATTTGATATCGAGGAAGGGCAGATCGTTTCTCGTGATGACATTTCCATTGGCAACAGAGGGAACCGTGAAAAAGCTCAGATTATAGCGGATAATGCCCGAATACTGTTATGCGGTGCTCTTTCAAATCAAATTGAATCCCATTTAGCGGCGGCCGGAGTTGAGGTTTATCCCTGGATCATGGGAGATGCGGAATGGCTTGTCGGAATATTTGCATCCGGAAACATCCCCAGTCCCGAGTTTTTGATGCCCGGTTGCAGGGGAAAACATCAAGGATATGGGAAGGGAATGAAACGGTGGAGGCATTCTCACAAATTTGGAAATCGTAAGTGAAAGGAAGTATTCATGAAAGTCGCGGTAAGCTCTTCAGGAAAAGACATGAACAGCCGAGTTGACCAGAGATTCGGTAGGGCGCCCTTCTTTGTAGTCGTAGAGACGGAATCCGGAGAATTCACCGTCCATGACAACACCCAGAACCTGAACGCTCTTCAGGGAGCGGGTATACAATCGGCAAAAAATGTTGTCGAAATGGGTGCTCAAGCTGTATTGACCGGAAACATGGGACCGAAAGCGTTCAGCACGCTTCAGGTAGCAGGAGTAAGTGTGTACACCGGTATTTCCGGAACAATAAAAGATGCACTCGAAACGTTTAAAGTAGGAACTCTCGAAAAGACCGGAAGACCGAACGTAGAAGGTCACTGGATGTAAGAGGAGGTTATGATGCCGGGAATTGACGGTACAGGACCGCGTGGCAGGGGACCGTTGAGCGGACGCGGATTGGGAAAATGTGTCGGTACGATGTCAACGGGGGGCAAGATTAAATTCATGTCCATAGCAATTCCTGTTGTGGCTGCCCTGGTTGATGATGCACGCAGACCTGATAGTATTACCCGAAGGCTGTTTCGTACAATAAAAGCAGGCATTGCCGGTACTTCGCAAAAGCTGCTATCTTCAAAAAACAAGACTACATGAAAAACGTGAGATGTTTGTTTAAAAATATACGAGTAGATCAGTGATGACCGGTACCAATCTAAATGTGAATAACATTGAACATGAATGACATAACGATATAGGAGGTGAAAAAAATGCCGAGAGGAGATGGAACGGGACCTCCGGGAGGAGGCCGTCGCGGTGGTGGAAGAATGGGCGGTCAGTATGCTGCAGGACCCGGTGGAGATTGTGTATGTCCGAAATGCGGAAAAAAAGTTACCCATGCTTTGGGTCAGCCATGCACTCAATTAACATGCCCCGACTGTGGGGTTACACTGGTTCGTAAATAAGCATACATGAAACGGGATCAGGATCACAGAATGAAACGATACGGAAAAAGTGCCGTGTGTGGTATATTCTGATTGTTGACTCCCGATACTGAATACACAAGCAAAAGCATTTGTTATTATGAAATATTTTTTTATTTTTATGAAAGGAGAATTATTATGCCAGGTGGAGACAGAACAGGACCGAACGGAATAGGTCCTATGACAGGAAGAGCCGCAGGATACTGCGCCGGTTACAATGTGCCCGGATATGCCAATCCTTTTGGCGGAAGAGGCAGAGGTCAGGGACGTGGATTCGGGGGACGGGGTTTCGGTATGGGTTTCAGGGGAGGATTTGCCGCTCCCGTGCCGTATGCGAATCCCGCATATGGAGGGTATAATCCGGCCGCATATCCCGAGCCGGTTTACAACGCCCCGGGAGCACCGGTCATGGACAGAACCCAGGAATTGGAAATGCTTAAAAACCAGGCCGATTATCTTATATCAGCTCTTGATGATGTAAAAAGCCGGATCGATAAACTCGAATCCGGAGATCTTACAAAAAAAGCGGCGGATAAGTCCTGAAAAGGAATGGGGAGCCAGGGAGCCGTTATCCTGTCTCCCCCTTAAAATACAATATACTTCGATTTTTATATAACAAACCTTGTGAAAAATCCGGTGACAGGGTCAGTCTGTTTCGATAAAAACTTTTAGCTGTCATGTATTAAGTTATAAGGAGCATTGTTACAAGATTTCAAGCTGAATGCTCATGACTGACATTTGAAAGTTTTCTGAATACGTTACATTTTCACAGAACAATCAATATCAAATATTTATATATAAAATTGCTTGAAAAGATGATGGAGAAATCAATATGCGTATTGCCATAGCAAGCGGCAAAGGCGGCACAGGAAAAACAACCGTTGCAACAAATCTCGCATGGACTATTGCATCGCTTGGCGAAAAGGCGACCTATATAGACTGTGATGTTGAAGAACCGAACGGGCACATTTTTCTGAAACCCGTGATTGATGCCACAACGAAGGCGACGATGTTTTATCCGGTTGTCGATATGGATACCTGTACCTCCTGCGGAACGTGCGCCGAGATATGCCAGTACAAGGCAATAATCCTGGTGGGAGAGAAAACGCTTGTATTTCCCGAGATGTGCCATTCGTGCGGCGGTTGTATACTGGTCTGTCCTGTTGATGCCATAACGTATTCTGATCGGGGAATGGGCATTATCGAGACCGGTACGAGTAACGGAGTTGGATTTATTCACGGCAAGTTGGATATCGGTCAGGTGATGTCACCGCCGCTCATTCGCCAGGTCAAGAAACGTATATCCCCGGAAGGTGTTGCTATTCTGGATGCTCCTCCGGGAACATCCTGTCCGGTTATTGAAACGGTAAAAGATGCCGATTATGTTCTGCTGGTAACAGAGCCGACGCCTTTCGGTCTCAACGATTTTAAACTGACCGTCGAAGTTTTACATAAACTTGCTATGCCATTTGGAGTGTTTATCAATCGTTCGGATATTGGTACTCAGGATACGCTGAAATACTGCGAGATGCGCAGAATACCGGTTTTATCCTCACTTCCTGACGACCGTCGGATAGCCGAGGCGTATTCAAACGGAATCCTGGCCGCAGAAACGTTTCCGGAAATTCGTGAGCTGTTTACGACACTCTATTCGGAGCTGAAGAGGAAGGTTAAACTATGAAAGAATTGACCGTCATAAGCGGCAAGGGAGGAACGGGAAAAACAAGTATTGTCGCATCATTTGCGGCGCTCTCAAAGAGTGTTGTGCTCGCAGATTGTGATGTTGATGCCGCTGACCTTCACCTTGTTTTAAAGCCGAAAATAGTGAGACGTGAGAAATTTTCAGGAGGCAGTATTGCGCGGATAAAATCCGGCTACTGTGTTGCATGTGGAAAGTGCGAGGAATTATGCATGTTTGATGCCATTTTCTTCGATGGGCCGGGGAGCGGGAAATATCCGAAAACATTCAGGGTCGATCCGATCGCCTGCGAGGGATGCGGTGTATGCGCCTGGTTCTGTCCCGAAGATGCTATTGAATTTAAACCTGCGATTAACGGCGAGTGGTTCATATCGGAGACCCGTCACGGTCCCCTTGTTCACGCGAAACTGGGGATTGCCGAGGAGAATTCCGGAAAGCTGGTGAATATTGTCAGAAACGCCTCGAAAGAAATCGCCGTGCGAACCGGCCTTGATATGGTAATTATTGACGGATCTCCCGGAATCGGCTGCACGGTTATTGCCTCGGTAGCCGGAGTGGATTTCATACTTGCGGTGACCGAACCGACGCTTTCAGGCAGGCATGACCTCGAACGTGTGATGCAACTTGCCGAATTTTTTAAACTCCCGATCGGAATAGCGATTAACAAATGGGATCTCAACGAGGAAATGACCGATAAAATTGGAACGATGGCTGGTGAAAAAGGTATAGAGGTGTTCGGGAAAATACGGTATGACCGAGCGGTAACAGATGCCATGGTTCATGAAACAAGTGTGGTTGAACATACCGATTCCGGAGTGTCGGAAGACATTAAATCTCTCTGGAATAATGTCAGCAAGAGACTTGCAGAATTACCGGAAAAGGAAAAATAATGGCGAACGATAACATGAAACAGGATAACGAAAAACAACAGGAAACAATCAATAACCGATTGGCGCGAATAAAGCACACCATCCTTGTTTTATCAGGAAAAGGCGGGGTTGGGAAAAGCACCGTGTCAGCCAATCTTGCGTATGAACTTGCAATGAAGGGGAAACGTGTGGGCATCCTCGATGTGGATATACATGGCCCGAGTATTCCCGGTATGTTTGGACTTGAGGGCAAACGGTTGATGTCCAGCGGGGAAGGGATGATTCCTGTTGCATTCCGTGAAAATCTCTCTGTAATATCAGTCGCATTTCTTCTCGAAGATAAAGGGGATGCGGTTATCTGGCGCGGCCCTATGAAACACAATGTTATAAAACAGTTTATTTCCGATGTAGAATGGGGAGACCTTGATTATCTTATTGTTGACAGTCCTCCGGGCACCGGAGATGAGCCGTTGAGCGTGGTGCAACTCATTGGAAACAATGCCGGTGCAATCGTGGTTACAACTCCTCAGCGTGTGTCAATCGATAATGTTCGTAAGAGTATATCCTTTTGCAGAAAACTTGATTTGAATGTCCTTGGCATTATCGAGAACATGAGCGGCTATGTATGTCCTCACTGCGGGAAAGAGTCGGACATTTTCGATTCCGGAGGCGGCGAAATACTCGGACAGGAAATGGATGTGCCATTTCTTGGAAAGATACCAATCGAGGCGAATGTTGTCGGGGCATGCGATAAAGGTGTCCCCTATATGGAAACTTCCGGCGACACCTTGGTGGCAAAAGCTTTCCGGAGCATTGTTGAAAAAATACTGCATGGAGATACTATGACAGAAGAACGTGAAGAACTGCAAGTAAGCGAGAAGGATACTTCGATGAAATTAGCTATTCCTATGGTACAGGGGAAACTATCTATGCACTTCGGGCACTGCGAACAATTTGTGCTTATCGAAATGAGTACGGACGGTACGATCAATTCCAGGGAAGAAGCAACGCCTCCGGCACATGAACCGGGGGTTTTACCTCAATGGCTTCATGAACTCGGCGCAACGCATATTATTTCGGGCGGTATGGGATCGAGAGCACAGAACCTGTTCAAACAGAACGGTATAGATGTTGTGGTAGGGGCGCCCCAGAGCAGCACACCTGAGGAGCTTGCTTTAGCTTTTATAAACGGTACCCTTGTTCCGGGTGACAATGTGTGCGATCATTAATAAACCGGACGTTCTCACTAGGTAATCTCCGTTCGGGCAAGAAAACGTATAATTATATCTCTTTGATATGAGATACCATTCGATGTGCAGGGACAGATTTTATTCTGTTCTCGTTTTTTTCAATCTTTATAATTTCTGAATGAATGTACTTCACATACGTCTTTCCATGCACTGTATCCGGGATGGAGTTTTGGGGAGATACACGCAGGGTCGCGTATAATCCGCGTTATTCTTCACGCTTTTTATAACTTGCCGAAATACCCGAATAGCTCGAACGAATGATCGTTGTATCCATATTTGGCAGGCTTTTTACATAATCGAGAAATTCCCGGATACCATAGTACCGGTTTAAAACATTGTGTGCGGTAAAACAACCGCCTTCCTCAATTTTCGGCAGGAGCAGTTCCAGATACTTTTTATACCAGTCCTTATCGGCATCCGAAAAAACAAAGTCGAAAGGTCCCTCGAGCTCCGGGACAAGATCATGCGCATTACCAAGCCGTGCATCCACATACTCGCTCAGACCGGCATCCTTTACATTTTTCAAAGCGGTTTTATACCGGTCTTCATCAAGCTCTATCGTAATAAGTTTACCGCCTGTTTTACTCAATGCCCAGGCAATCCATATAGTCGAATGTCCGGTAGATGTCCCTATCTCAAGCGCTTTCGTATAGTTATGTTCAAGAATGATATTGTACAATACTTTGCCGTCGGATTCAGGGATATTCATATCTCGCCATGAATTATTTCTACTGTCTAAAAATTTTCTTATTGCAACATCCCTATCATTCTTTTCTACTATCTCCTGTGAAAAACAAGAATAAACAAAAGAATTCAGAATAAAAATACAGAGAAGCAAACGGTGTTTCATTACAAAGCACATAAACATACTCTCCTTGATATCATTGTTGAGCGGCTTCACTCATGTGTCATGACCGGCTTTATAACGACCTTGATTTCCGCAGATGTTACCGGTTCTTTCAGGGCAATACCCAGGCGTAACGGGTACTTATTATGAGGAAGATCTTCGTATATCGTCTGTGAAGTAATCTCATACTCATGCCCGTCCGTACTGACGGTAACCTGCACGGCATCCTCACCATCATAGATGAGCAGGTTGCCGTCAGGCAGTTCACGGTATTCGAAAAAGGTAATGAGCGCTGTTTCAAAAGTTCGGGGCGAGGAAAACTCCACATGGTCGGTAACTGTCAGGGACCCGTTTTCTGTGCGCGAATACACGAACGTCCGTTTCAGAAGTTCCAGTTCGGGGACATCATATGCCGAGGTAATGTCAATGACCAGCGAATCGCGTTCAGGTTCGAAAAGGCGGTGTACAACCTCAGCCCTTGCATCGTTTCCCGTTTTCTGTAACTGTCCGGCAACGACCGGAACCGAATGGCCGAACGAATTGATAACATTGCTCTCGTAACGGTCTGAACTGAAAGTCCGCCCTGTGTAAACCTCCGTGCCCGGATCGAGAATGAACGATTTTCCGCGGAACGCCGCCACATATGAACCGACATCGTTATTATTATGCTGTTCGCCGTTGTGCCCGCCCTTGAGTGCGACACCGAGGCCGTTTATCATGTCGGTCTCAGGTCTGCAGATAAGCACACCCGCTTCCTCGAACCAGCTCCGTAACTGTGTGCCCGGCGCAATTTTCCTCGCGGATACCATAGTAGAAGCCGGGTCCGCTACGACAAACAGCGCAATCTCGTAAAGCGAATCCTCTGATAAGCTCTCCCGCGCGTTTTCCCACTCATCGAGACCGAACCCGAATCTGCGGTTTACATACCGCATGTAACGGCTGTCCGGTCTGGCGCCAATCGAGCAGTCCGAGAAAGCCGGAAAAACACCCGGAATCATATTCAGCTTCATCGGAAATTCAGCGATTTTTCTCACCTTTCCCTGTTCGAGCAGGTCCCATGTTCCTCCTGTCGCCTGCCTGACCGCCTCCGCAAGCATGATGTAGTGCCCGAACCCGTAATTCCAGTAACCAAGCCCTTCCGAACAGTAGCCGTCATCGGTAAAACCGCGAAGGTAATAGTGTGCATATTTCTCCACACCATACAGGAACCATGCTCGTTCCTCACGTGATTCAACCATCGCAAGCGCGGAACCGACAACGCCTCCGATACAGACACTGTTCCAGTTGTTGCTGTAGGTCATCCACCACATGAGATTTTCCCCGGTGCGTACCATGTCCAGGAAAGGGTCGAATACCCTGCGCCTCATTTCACGCTGAACAAGATTTCGAACTCCGGGGCTGAGTCGGTCTTTTAGAAGATGACAGGCAGTCGCCAGGTTCCATGCAGTCATGGCAACACCGAGATCGATTTCAACCGCAGCGCCTTTAAAATTTTTCAGGTCGCTGTCATGAGCGGGGAATACCCATGTTTTTTCTTCGCATATCGAGCGCATATACCGTTCGATTGCGGGAAGGAACCGTCCGCTATTTTCAATACACTCGGCAAGGACAAGCATGGTAAAATTCGAACGCCGAACCCCGAGCGGTATCTGGTAGCGGGAACGGTTGCCGGTACGCGAATAATCGAGGAAAAGGTCATCGCTCAGTTCGGGGACAGGTTCCGACATGAGATTGACGGCGATGGAAACCGTATTTTTGAACGATGGGAAACGGGCGATATATTCCCAGGTTTTCCTGTCCTCGACAGGGCTGCCGAAACCTCTCGGTGAATCTTCGAGCATGGCGGAGAATTCCCGCAGGCGTTCCTGAACATCGGGAGGAGTTTGAAACGCTGCACCATTTTCCGCCGATGGCGCACACTGTACAAAAACAAGCAGGGCAGGTACTATCAATGCCGGTAATAATCTAACAAAACGGTTCATGGTATCACCGTAGAAATGAATGGATACTTTAAGAGGGCGCAATACAACGTAATATATGCAGCATTGAAAAGAAAGTCATGGGAAATAGTATCGCTGAAAAAAAGCTGCGTTACATTGAAAAACCCGTTTCGGTCTGCTTGATTACTTTATCGCCGGGGGGAGCGGTGAGAAGACTTACGACAATGATAACGGCAATAGAAAGCAAAAACGGGATAAAACTGAAATGGAACGGCAGTTTGGTAACGTATTTACCGATATAGCCGAAAACCATTGCGCTTGTAAAACCGGCAATCATACTCCATATTGCGCCGGCACGGTTGGCTCTTTTCCAGTAAAGCCCGGCAAGAATAGGTGTTACGAACACAGACAGCATGATACCGATTCCCATCCAGATAAGCCATGCAAGGAGTTTCGGGGGATTCAAAGCCAGGAATATGGAAATTAACGCCGCTAAAAATACAACATATCTGCTCACCTGGGTAACCGCCCTGTCCGATGCTTGCGGATTCAGAAGATTGCGGTATACATCCCATGACAGAGATGTCCCGATAGTAAGCAGGAGACGGTCGGTTGTGGACATGACTGCAGCAAGAACAATCACGCCGAAAAATACCCACATCACCGGGCCGAAAACATGTTCGACAGATACAATGAAACAAAAATCCTGGGCATTCGCTACTCCTTCAGGTAAAGAGATTTTACCATCCGCAACAAGCGTTCGAGCGGCAAACCCAACGATTTTGATTAAATAGAAAATGACGCAGTATATTGAGAATGCCGTTAACGGCGCCCATTTAAAATATGAATTCTTCCGCGCCGCAAGAACATTGTTAATGACATGCGGAGCTGCGGCAAGACCCAGCGACAGAAGCAATGCAAATGAAATAATGAATAACGGTGTCATGAAAGCATAACCTGCATAGGGGGGATGAACCTGTGGAAAGGCTGCCCTGATAAAATTGGGATCAATTGAATATAACGTCTCATTTATATGGGTTAAACCTCCGGCTTTGAAAATAATGACCGGCGCAACAACCAGTACTCCGGCGATGAGAATTATACCCTGGACAAACGATGTCCAGCTCACCGCATAGAGCCCTCCTAAAAAGACATAAAAGGTTACGATGACCGCTCCCGATATTAATGCTGTTGAGTACGAGACATGAAGAACACGCTGGAGAGTAATGCCGACAGCGGTATACTGCCCGACCAGATAGATAGTCGAAACAAAAAAAACGGTAAAACCGGATAACCCGCGCATAAGTCTCGGGCTTTCAAATCGGTGTGCAAGGTAATCCTGCAGGGTCAAATAGTCGTTTTTCAGGGCGATTCGATGTAATTTGGAGCCAAAAAGAAAAATAGTTACAGCGCAGCTTAACGGTACAAAGATTTGTTCCCAGATTGAGGGCCACCCGGCAACATATCCCAATCCGGATGCACCGAGAATGGTCATGCCGCTCATACATGATGCAACAATAAGAACCGTAAACATCCAAAATCCCAGATCCCGTCCCGCAATAATATAACTTTTAAAATCTTTTATTTTTTTTGAAGCCCATATGCCTAAAAATATGAGGAAAGCAAAATAAGCAATAGCTATAACCCATGAAAAAAATAATTGGGTATTCATGAAGCAGCCCCCTGACCGGATTGAGTGTGAACCTTCTTTTTTATGTGCCGTTACTCTTCATGATGTTCGGAATACTTTATTCCCCAGAGGATTAAAGCCCCGGCAATCAAAAGCGGTATTCCAAAGACTATACAAACTGTAACCACAAGCAGCCCCCTGACCGGATTGAGTGTGAACCTTCTTTTTATGTGCCGTTACTCTCATGATGTTCGGAATACTTTATCCCCCAGAGGACTAAAGCCCCGGCAATCAAAAGCGGTATTCCAAAGATTATACAAAAAGTAACCACAGGCATTCCAAAAATCATGGTATTCATCATCGCCTCCAAACATGAACTGAAGAGTGACCGGATAAAACCGTATCGAAACAGTTTTCCGGTTGAACATGCAACACTATATCTTTGCCGGGAGAAAAGAGAGCAGATAACTGCCGTAATTCTGTAAAAAATTCACAGAATTCTCATAAATGCTTGAAAACTATCATGTAAATATGGATAGTTGTTTGCATAAAACGTTGAAATATAAAAATATTTTACCCTTGAGTAAAGGATATTATTTGGTTTTTTTCTGATCGGGAGTAAGCTAACGTACGTTTGCTAATATAACTATAATACAAACGAATGTCAAGTATTTTTTAGTTTCGTCTTTCTAATTATTGATATATCCCCCGTTATGTTATTTTATATTTTTGAAATAGTTATTTTTTTTATATATTTATTGAATTGTTACTTTCAAATCGTAAATCAATAGTGAACTTTAAATGGTAAACCCCAAAAAGAGTGATTTCCTGGCGAAGATTATCTCCACCGGGTTTTTTGTCGGTTATTTCCCTGTTGCTCCCGGGACATGCGGCTCTTTTGTGGTGCTTGCCCTGTATTTTTTACTTCATCGATGTGGAGCATGTGATGATATATATCTGATGCATATTCCTATTTCATCCTATGTCCTTATCCCGTTTCTGGCAATCGTTCTGTTTCTACCGGGAGTATGGTCTGCAAAGCGTTGTGAGTATTTCTGGGGGAAGGATCCGGGGAAAGTTGTCATCGATGAAATTGTCGGGATGCTGATAACAATCGGATTCATGCCGTTGAATGGCGTCATTATGGTGACAGGATTTTTTATTTTCAGGTTGTTTGATATTGTTAAACCTCCGCCGATACGATGGCTGGAAAAACTTCCGCATGGATGGGGAGTTATGGCGGACGATATTCTTGCCGGTGTCTATGCAAATATTGTTTTAAGGGTGCTCATATATTATGTTCCCTTCATGAAAGTTTAAAGAGTAACATGGTAATAAAGAAAAAGAAACCTGTCATAGAAATAGTGATAATCGGTAACGAGATACTGTCCGATCCGAACCGTGACAGCAACTCACACTACCTTATCACTGCCCTTTCCGAAGCGGGGTATCGCGTTCGTTATATCAGCATTACCGGTGATGTGATCGAGGATATCGTTGATGTTATCAGGGTTTCAGCCGCGAGAGCCGATGTTGTTCTTGTAACCGGCGGACTCGGGCCTACTTCCGATGATGTTACGGTTGAAGCTGCTGCACGGGCGCTGGGATTACCTCTCGTTTTCGATGAACGTGTTTTTACATGGATTGAAACGCTCTTCAAACGGCGTAAACGCCACATGAGCGATTCGAATAAAAAACAGGCGATGATTCCCGAAGGAGCAATGGTTTTGAAGAATGAAATCGGCACGGCGCCGGGAATTCTCATCGAACGGAATGACACCGATATGTTTCTGATGCCGGGTGTGCCGGTTGAAATGAGTACATTATTCCGGAAAGAAATTCTTCCCCGCATACATGATTCTTTTCAATCGTCGCAAATCGATGTGGAAACCCTGAATGTAACGGGGATCAGCGAATCCGAACTGTACGACAGGATAAAAAATATTCCCGGTGCGGAAGAAGCTGTTTATTTTTATCCCGGTTCGGAAGGTATCGAGGTAATGATAATAACTGCCGAAGATTCCCCCGTTGATGCAGGGTCAATCAGTGAGAGTATTCAGGATACTCTTGGTGATCTGGTATTTTCAACGAAGAAAGAGAGTCTTGAGATGGTCGTCGGAAAAATGCTCATAAAGAAAGGGCTTACGATTGCAGTGGCAGAATCATGCACGGGGGGGCTTATTGCACATAGACTTACAAATATCCCGGGATCATCCGACTACATGCTCTGCGGTGTGGTAGCGTATTCGAACGATTCTAAACTGAACATACTGCGAATTGATGAGAAGCTTATAAGGGCTCATGGGGTGGTATCCCCGGAAGTGGCTGCTGCCATGTCGGAAGGGGTACGCAGGATTTCCGGCGCCGATATCGGAATTTCTACCACAGGTATAGCAGGCCCGGGTGGCGGAAGCTCGGAAAAACCTGTTGGATTGATGTACGGAGGTATATCCTGGGAAGATGGAACGGAAACAAAAAAGTTGCAATTTTTTGAAGATAGATTTATTAATAAGAGTAGAATGTCGCAAGCAATGTTGGACACAGTGAGAACCTTTCTGAAAAAGAGATAATGGAACGATGAGATCATTTATTGCAGTTGAGTTGCCGGAAAATGTTAAAGAAGCGATTGGGAATTATATTGATTCTTTAGGTGAACTGATAGATAATGTCAAATGGGTTGCCCCCGGCAATCTTCATTTAACCATAAAGTTTCTCGGTGATGTTAAAGAGTCGGATGTTAGAAATATAAATGATTGTATTTTAAATGCTTCTTCGGAATCCAGTCCGTTTGTCATTGGTCTTTCGCATATTGGTTTTTTCCCTTCACGTAAAAACCCGAGGGTTATATGGCTTAGAGTTGATGGGGGAGAGGATTGTCTCATTGACATTTTCCATGACCTTGAAAATCATCTTGATAAATTAGGATTTGACCGTGAGTCGAGAACATTTTCGCCCCACCTGACTATCGGCAGGGTAAAGAGGCATAAAAGGATAATCGTACCCGGGGACCTTCCGGAATTCAGCACGGTCACTTTTGATGTGGACAGCATTGCGCTGATAAAAAGCACATTAACTCCCCGTGGCCCTGTTTATGAGAAGCTGTTTGAAGGGGAAATGAAGCGCATTGAGGAATAGTAACCGATGTTGTTTCATTAAATCGAATGCATCAGTGCGTATTACTCTGACAAACATAATAAGAAAGGGATGCTGTTGTGCAAAAGAATAAGTTAGAATTAGACAAGGAGAGAGCTGTCGAAATGGCAATAAGCCAGATTGAGAAACAGTTCGGACGGGGTTCCATAATGAAACTCGGCGATGATACCATGAAAGTAGAGGCCGAGATTATACCCACCGGATCTATTGCCCTCGATAAAGCTCTTGGTATCGGAGGAATTCCGAGAGGACGGGTAACTGAAATGTTTGGTCCGGAATCATCCGGTAAAACGACTCTTGCATTGAGCGTGGTTTCCGAGGCGCAGCGTACGGGAGGATATGCGGCATATATCGATGCTGAGCATGCTCTTGATCCCGGATATGCCAGGACAATGGGTGTGGATGTCGATAATCTGCTTATCAGTCAGCCGGACTGCGGTGAGGATGCCCTTGAAATTTCCGATACGCTTATACGTTCGGGAGCGCTCGATGTCATTGTGATAGATTCGGTAGCTGCGCTCGTTCCCCGGGCCGAACTCGAAGGTGATATGGGAGATTCCCATATGGGTTTACAGGCACGGCTTATGAGTCAGGCACTCAGAAAGCTCACCGGGCATATTTCAAGGTCGAAAACGAGCGTTATATTTATTAACCAGATACGGATGAAAATCGGTATCATGTTCGGGAATCCGGAGACAACGACCGGCGGGAATGCACTGAAATTTTACTCATCCATTCGAATAGATATACGGCGGGCAATGACATTAAAAGACCGTGAAGAGGCAATAGGGATGCGGTGCAAGACGAAAGTTGTCAAAAATAAGCTTGCGGCGCCGTTCAAAACCGCCGAATTTGATCTGATGTTCGACGGCACCGGCATAAGCCGTGAGGGCGATGCGCTGGATCTCGGTGTTGAAATTGGTTTGATAGAGAAATCGGGAACATGGTTTTCTTACGATAACGATCGTTTAGGGCAGGGACGTGAAAATGCCAAGGCGTTCCTCCGTGAGAATCCCGACATATTACATCGCATTACCGGCCAGATAAAAACGAAGCTGGGGATAAAAACGAATGAAATTAAACAAAAAGGCGGAACCGACTCATGACTTCAGGTGAAATTCGCGAGCGGTTTCTCATGTATTTTGAAAGCCACGGTCACAGGAGAGTGACCAGTTCGCCGGTTATTCCATGGGGCGATCAGACGCTCATGTTTACCAATGCCGGCATGAACCAGTTCAAGGATGTATTTCTCGGCCGTGAAAAACGTGAATACTCGCGCGCAACAACGTGCCAGAAATGTATACGAGCCGGAGGGAAACATAACGATCTCGAGGAGGTCGGTCACACGACCCGTCATGGCACTTTTCTTGAAATGCTGGGAAATTTTTCCTTCGGAGATTATTTCAAGAAAGAGGCAATAGGGTTCGCCTGGGGTTTCATGACGAATGAGATGGGACTCAGCCCGGATGAGCTTTATGTCAGTGTATACACCACCGATGATGAAGCTTATGGAATATGGCGCGATACTATCGGCGTTCCCGAAGAGCGGATTTTACGGTTTGGC
This sequence comes from Candidatus Latescibacter anaerobius SCGC AAA252-E07, assembly GCA_000403035.1. Classification (GTDB taxonomy): domain Bacteria; phylum Latescibacterota; class Latescibacteria; order Latescibacterales; family Latescibacteraceae; genus Latescibacter; species Latescibacter anaerobius. The sequence goes on from AQSL01000134.1 coordinate 17,395, forward strand.
AACATCGAAGAGGGAGACGAAGAAAATTTCTGGAGCATGGGATCGGTAGGACCGTGCGGTCCATGTTCGGAGATTTACATCGACCGTGGGCCTGAGTACGGACCGGATGATCCATACGAGGCACTCGCCGGGGATTCTCCCCGTTTCCTGGAGCTGTGGAATCTTGTTTTCATGCAGTTCAGCCGTGACGAATCCGGTAAGATGAAGCCGCTTCCCCAACCCTCTATCGATACCGGTCTCGGACTGGAACGCATGGCGATGATCAAGCAGGGTAAGGATAATATTTTCGAGACGGATATCCTCGGAAGCCTCATAAAGCGTTTAGAGGAGTTTACCGGCAAGACTTACAGGGAAGCAACGGGAATGCCGTTCAGGGTTGCTGCAGACCATGTCCGCACGCTCACGTTTGCGCTTGCAGATGGCGCGGTTCCCTCGAACGAAGGGCGGGGATATGTTCTGAGGCGTATTCTGCGGCGTGCATCGAGATATCTCAGGGAGCTTGATGTCCATAAGCCGGTTCTATACAAGTTAGTAAGCGATGCGGTGGATAGTATGGGCGATGCGTATCCCGAAATCAGCGAGCGTGCCGAATATATTTCAATGGTTATTAAAAGCGAGGAGGAGCGTTTTCTTAATACCCTCGATCAGGGAGTCGAACTGTTTGAACGCCTCGTGGAAGAATTACGGTTTAAACGTCAAAGCATAATCAGCGGCGAGGATGCCTTTAAACTGTACGATACGTATGGTTTTCCGGTTGACCTGACACGTCTCATGGCTGAGGAAATCAATATAACAGTGGACATGGAAAGTTTTGATAAAGCCATGAAGATCCAGCGTGAACGGGCACGCGAGGCATCGGTGTTTGTCTCGGCGAGAGATATCGGCAGTCCATGGATACCTGTCGGTGATGAGAAAAATGTGGCATCGCTGTTTGTCGGATATGATGAGGATTCCATTGATGCTTCGCTCGTACGATACCGAATGGGCGAGAAGGGAACGGTTGAACTTGTATTTGACAGGACCCCCTTTTATGCTCTTTCCGGCGGTCAGGTCAGTGATACCGGTACGGTCGTTTCTCGTGATGGTTCTCTCATTTTGAGTGTCAGGGATGTTTTTGCCAGCCCTGAAGCGGGCATAGTGCATATCTGTAAAATCGAAGAGGGGGAATTTTCTCCTGAAAGTATCAAAGATGGCGCGGTGCTTGCTATCGATGCTGAACGGCGTCGCGATACCGAACGCAATCACTCTTCCACCCATCTGCTTCAGGCAGCGCTTCAAAAGGTTCTCGGCGCTCATGTCCGGCAGTCGGGATCGTTTGTCGATTCGGAACGTCTCCGGTTCGATTTTAACCACTTTACCGGCACGAAACCCGAAGAAATTGAAGAGGTTGAAAAAATCGTGAACCGTAACATCATGGAAGACTATCCGGTGGAAGTAAGCGAGAAAACCATAGATGATGCACGTGCTCTCGGCGCCATGAGTCTTTTTGAGGAGAAATACGGCGAAACGGTGCGTGTTGTGAAGATGGGAGATGTATCTCTTGAGCTGTGCGGCGGAACCCACGTTTCCGGGACGGGGCAGATAGGTACGTTACGGATTCTATCGGAATCTTCCGTTGCCGCAGGGATACGGCGTATCGAGGCGGTTACCGGCATGAGGGCGTATGAAATGGCTAAAACCGAACGTGTGCTGGTGCAGGCGATCAGTAAGGATTTGAATATCCCGCCCGATGGGATTCTTGAACGCATCGGTGGATTGACGGTAAAAATCCGTGAAATGGAAAAGGAGATCAAACGGCTGAAAACCGGGGGAGCATTCGGCGGCGGAGAAGATATCCTTTCCAACGAGGTTACGGTGAACGGAATAAAGGTTGTATTCGGGAGAATGGAAGCGGGTGATACAAACGAGCTGAAAGCTATGGCGGATACAATTCGGGCAAAAATCAAAAGCGGTGTCGGAGTTCTGGGCGCTACTATTAACGGCAAGGTATCGATTGTGGCGACGGTGACAGATGATGTCATTGAAAAACGCGGTCTCAAAGCGGGCGATATTGTGAAGGAACTGGCGAAGCTGGTCGGAGGTACGGGCGGGGGGAGACCGCATTTTGCCATGGCAGGCGGAAAAAATACGGAACAGCTTGATAGTGCCCTTGAATCGGCGCCCTCGACCATTTCACAACTCACAGGAGCAAAGTGATACGATGACATTCGCGAAAAGCACATCGGTTTACCGTTATCTCATCGATGTTAAAAACAGGCATGGCGCAGGATTTTTAGTCTTATTCGATCCCGACCGGACCTCAGCCGAAACCATAGTTGCAAGAGCGAAGAGATGTGAAAATGCCGGTGTCGATGCACTCCTTATCGGGTCAAGTCTTATGATGGGGAACGGTTTCGAGCATTTTGTCGAAACGGTGGCAGAGAGTGTTTCCGTACCGGTCATTATCTTTCCCGGAGAAAAATCCCAGGTTACCGATAAAGCGGATGCGATTCTTTTCCTATCGCTCCTTTCGGGCCGGAATCCCGATTTAATCATCGGAGAGCAGGTAAAAAGCGCTCCGCTTATTAAGTCCATCGGGTTGGAAAGTATTTCGACAGCGTATCTTCTTGTAGATTCGGGACATGTTACTTCGGTCGAATACATGTCAAACACCAAGCCGATACCTTCGGACAAACCTGAAATTGCCGTTGCCCATGCAATGGCAGCGGAAATATTCGGCATGAAACTCGTCTATCTTGAGGCGGGCAGCGGCGCTGAAAGGCCGGTTCCCGATACCATGATAACCGCGGTTGCTGCCGGGGTCGACATTCCGGTTATGGTAGGCGGCGGTATCAGGACTCCGGAAACCGTTGCACGGAAGGTTGCTGCCGGAGCTTCGTTCGTGGTTGTGGGCAATCATATCGAGGAATGCGGCGAACAGAGCGATCTTGATGCTTTTGTAAAGGCGGCGCATTCATAGCCGGATTTTTTGTTTTTCCACGGTCGAGAGAATGATTTACTTTCCGTTACTATCCTTTGCTTTTCCCGGAACATCATGGTATGGAGTTCGATGATATAAGCTTTCAGTACGCAGCGTTCAGCTTGTGCAAGGTTGCGTTCATGGAAGTAACAATGGAAAAATCCGGTGACGAATTATCAGACTCGGGTTGTATGCTGTCAAGGGTCAGCCCGAAGCGTTGATGTACAAGCCCTTAACAGCCGGTGGATGTTCGTATTCGTTATGTATACATCATGATTGGCGCTTATATTGCATGCAATCTTTTTAATCTGAGGAATCCATGGAACAAAACAGTTTCGGGCGTGTGCTGGTTACCTCCGGTCCGACAAGGGCATATCTGGACCGTATCCGGTATATTGCGAACACTTCGAGCGGAACGCTCGGCGCGAGGATTGTGGAATCTCTCATTGCCAGGGATATTCCGGTTGTTCATATGTACGGTCAGGGAAGCGAAACGCCGGCCGTTTCCGATACCGGTTTTTTGAAATCCATGCAGGTAATTACGGTTGACGACCTTATAAAAGCAGTGGAAAAGGTTGCCGCGGACGGTGAAATATCCGCAGTTGTGCATGCCATGGCAGTCCTGGATTATGTTCCCGAACTGTCGCTCGATACGAAAAAGAAATCCGGCGGGAAGTACTGGGACATACGGCTGGCAGAAACACCGAAAGTCATTGCAATAATCCGCAATCTCATGCCTGATGCCTGCTGTGTAGGGTTCAAGCTTGAGGCGGGTGTTACCGAAGATCAGCTTCGAGAGAAAGCGGGGGTTTTATTACAATCGAATAACCTCGACCTCGTGGTCGCAAATGATATTGACAGGGTGAGCGAAACAGGGCATGAAGCGATATGCGTGGGGAAAGGAAACCGTATACTGAAACGCCTGCATACGAAGACCGAAATAGCCGAATATATTGCAGAGCTTATTGTCGGGAGAATGACATGACAGAGGATTATATTGCATACTGGGGAATAACAAAACCCCCGTTCTCGTTAACGCCCGACCCTGATATGCTCTATCTCTCAAGCCAGCATTCGGAGTGTCTCATGCGGCTCAAGTATGCTGTTTTTTCTCACAAGGGCGGTGCGCTTCTTGTTTCCGACAATGCCGGAAACGGCAAAACCTCTATTTTGAACAAGCTGAGCAAAGACCTCAATGATTATTACAGCGGCCGTGTCAAAATCGTCTTCATTGACCATCCGACACTATCGCCCATAGAAATGATCGGCGAAATCGGACGTCAGCTCGGGACAGAACTTGAAACGAATGAAAAGATTCGGGCGCTCAATTCGCTGAGAGACCGGCTCTTTTATTTTTACAATGAAAATGTAAAAGTGATAGTGATTGTAGACGAGGGTCAAATGCTGAGGGAAAGGATGGATATTCTCGATGAATTGAGAATACTCCTGAACTTCTGTGTTTCCGATGCGTTTTTATTGACATTTATTTTCTCCGGGCAGAAGCCCCTTGACAGTATTCTCAGAGATATACCGGAATTCTGGCAGCGGCTGCCGGTACGGTTCTTTCTCAAGAATCTTGATTACAATGATACCAGAGCCCTGATACAGTACCGCCTGAAAAAAGTCGGTATTATCGAAGAACTTTTCAATGAGGATGGGTATGAGGGTATCTATCAATATTCGAAGGGTTGTCCGAGGATAATTTGTTCCGTTGCCGATCTTTGTCTTATAATTGGTTTTGCAAAGGGTGTCAAAAGAATCGGTTTTGTCGAGGTTTCCACCGCATGCCGTGATATGGAAACTACCGGTGATGGGTATCATTATTATGCATATATAAAATCACAACAGTATGACCTTTTTGCAAAACCCGATGTTACACCGGTATCCCCGGTTAAAAAGCAGCCTGCCGAGAAAAAACAAAAAAAAGCCCCATCGATTTCAAACGTGCCGCCTCTCGAATCAATTTCCTGTCCCCAGTGTTCGGAAAAACATCCGAAAGACATGAGATTCTGCACGAATTGCGGCAGCCCTCTCTACAAAAAATGTCCGCAATGTCTTTCACTTGTTGAAACCTTCACGAACGAATGCCCGGTATGTCATAGTGATATCGCGAGGGAAAGCCAGAGAATTTTTGAAGAGCTTCGGAGAGATTTGAAACCGTTCGATATACTGGAGGGCGGCGATGATGTGTGGCTTCTGGCACAGGGTATACAGCTTGATGAAGATGAAACCGTGCTCATTATTTTTCCCCGCGGGAATTTTATGCGGCAGGGACCGACAGTGTTTCCCATGGCAAAGGCCGATAATCCGAAAAAAGAAAACTGCGACATCATCCTCACCGACAAACGGTTTATTCTCTGTATCGGGGATGAAACCGTCAGTTCGGAACTTATCAGGATAGATACCTGCATGGTATCGGCGACCGGAAAATTTCTCGGACATAAGTATGTCCTTATAATCAATAGTGTAAAAGGTATGTACAGGATTGTATTGCCCTACGGGTCAGAAAAAACAAAAAAAATAGGTAACAGAATCGTACATTATATTCAATCGGTTATGCTGAAATGAAATCTGAAAAGCCGGAATGTCAGCTCATCGGCGCCGGCCGTGCCGGGAAAGCAATTTCCATAGCCATGTCGGAGGCCGGGTACCGTTTTACATGGATCGGATCACATCGTCTCGGGGATGCTTCGGCGCTTGCCGTGCGGACAGGGACGAGCGGTTATGGCGTAAAGTTTGATGGATTTCAAGGGAAGGCCGGATTTCTTATACTCGCCGTTCCGGACGATACGATCGCCGATGCATCCTCGGATGCTGTGAAAGCGGGTTGTATCGGACAAACTACTGTGGTGGCGCATTTAAGCGGCGCCCTTGGTTCGGATACGCTCGATAGCGCCCGCCGGGAAGGCGCTGCGGTTATGGCCTTCCATCCCGCACAATCGATTACCGCTGATAGCGATCCACGGAACGTTTTTAAAAGCATCTGCTTCGATATGGAAGGAGACGACGATGCCTGCAATCTCGGTAAGCGGGTTGCGGAAGACCTTGGCGCTGAATCCGTACGGCTCAATCCCGAAGCGAGGATACTCTCGCACCTCGCAATGACTGTGGCTTCCAATTATACGGTATCTTTGATGCGCATGGCTGAAGAAATCATGAGCGCCGCAGGCATTCCCGAAGATACTGCGCGGAAAATGCTCATTCCTCTGTTCTCCACAACTGCCGGCAACATTTCCTCGGAAGGAACCCTCAATGCGCTCACCGGTCCTGTCTCGAGAGGAGACAGCGAAATCATACAAAAACATATTTCAGCCCTGCAAAAACTACGTGATGATTACAGGAAACTCTACAGCGGGCTGGCAGATATTGCGGTAAAACTTTCAATCGAGCGGGGCGACATTTCCGAGATGAAAGCCGAAGAGATAAGGAAATTGCTGGGCGGGTGAATTCCTTGTGTACAGAATGGCTCAACCATTGGGATTGAAAAAGCATATCGATACATGTATGCTTTTTTTGTCGGGCTCATTTCATGGTAATAAAATCTATGGACAATGTATTCTCATTCATTGAAGAAAGTATCGACAGCAGTGAACATGTTGTGCTTTTAGAAACATGCAGAATCGATTCCCGGAACTTTAAATCTTTTGTATTTACCGAGCCTGTTTGCATTCTTGAAAGTAATGATATCAATGAGGTCGAGGAAGTACTTTCGGCAGTTGAAAGCTATGTCAACGATGGGTATTATGCGGCCGGTTATCTGACATACGAATCCGGTTATGCGTTCGAATCAAAACTTACTCATCTGGTTTCAAATGGTACATTCCCCTATCCGCTCATATGGTTTGGCATCTTCAAAAATCCTCATGTTCTCGATCTGCGGAATACCCGGAAAGACACAATCATGCGAGAGGAAAACACGGTTTCAAACCGTGACTCGACCCCGTATGAAATTGCAGGTATCGATGTGAATATGCCGGAGGATGACTACAAAAACGGTATAAATCGCATTAAAAACTATATCGGTTCAGGCGACACCTACCAAATAAATTATACCTGGAATATGAAATTTTCATGGAACGGCACACCCTTCGCTCTCTATCAGGATTTAAAGAAAAAACAGGGAGTCAGTTACTCTGCTTTCATCAAGCATGGGACGACATATATTTTGTCTTTATCGCCCGAACTGTTTTTTCACAGAATCGGGAACAAAATAGTAACACGCCCGATGAAAGGAACCATGAAACGTGGCAAAACACTCGATGAAGATACCGAAAACAGTCATACGCTTCATAACAGTGAAAAGAACAGGGCGGAAAATGTAATGATTGTGGATTTGTTGCGGAATGATGCAGGTAAAATATCTGAAACCGGTTCGGTAAAAGTGATCAAGCTTTTTGAGGTTGAGAAGTACGAAACTCTTTTTCAGATGACCTCGACGATAGAAGGGTCATTGAAACCGGGGATTACCTATGGTGACATTTTTAAAAATCTCTTCCCCTGCGGCTCGGTGACCGGCGCCCCCAAAATCAGATCCATGGAAATTATACGTGAACTGGAGAAGGAAGACAGGGGAGTCTACACCGGTGCAATCGGCTATATATCACCGTGTGAAGAAGCAGTGTTTAATGTCGCGATAAGAACTCCGGTTATCCGCGGTAACAAAGGGGATATGGGTATTGGCAGCGGTATTGTATGGGATTCCGATGCCGGTGATGAATACCGGGAATGCTGCCTGAAAATGAATTTCTTTTCGCATCCGGTGCAAGAGTTCAAACTGCTGGAAACACTATTATATCATCACGGGACATACCGTTTGTTGAAACAACATGTGCAAAGAATGCATGATAGCGCACTCTATTACGATTTTATGTTCGATGCGGAAAAACTGATAGCTTTTCTTAAAAAGTACGCTGAGCGGTTTTCGAATGATGGCAGGTACAGGGTAAGAGTCCTTTGTGACAGGAGCGGCACGTTTCATGCTGAGCATTCGCGATTAGACGGCACAATAAAAGCTCAAGATACGTATGTCGCATTTGCCGGTGAAACAACGGATTCACACAACGTATTTCTTTACCATAAAACGACAAACCGTACCGTTTATAATGAGATGTATAAAAAAGCCGGTAAAAAAGGTCTGGCGGATTTGATTTTTACCAATGAACGCGGAGAAGTGACAGAGGGCTGTATCAGCAATGTGTTCGTAGAAAAAAACGGAACATTGATTACCCCGCCGGTTACCTGTGGTTTGCTGAATGGATTAATGCGTCAGTATATTTTGAATAAAACAAAAAATACGTGTGAGGAAATAGTATTCCCCGATGATGTGAGAAATGCCGAAAAACTATATATATGTAATTCGGTAAGAGGAATTACGCAGGTTAAGCTTTTAGATGAATATGTTGGTATGTGTTGATGAAATGAAAAGTACTTTAAACGCGTAACAAGTTAAAAAAAGGTTCAGGATAACGTAATGGACAAACAATATTAGTTAAGTTATATTAGAACAATAAGAAACAAGTATATTTTTCATTCCAAAAGTTCTGAGAAGAAATTCAGAGCAATTATACGATAGTATTCTTTATCACCATTAAATCACAGAAAATCAATAAATTACAAACATCTTGACATCACATTGCATATTAACTATATAAAATATATTCTCATTTTTATCTTAACATGATCAGGAACCAGAATGAAATGCTCCGGACACCTTTAATAAGCATTCCAATATTATTATTAATCATCCTCTTATCAACCGCGTGTAATATTTTTGATTTTTCCGGTAATAAAAAAAAGGATAATCCTGCAGAGAAAGCTGAAGAATATATCAGGAACGGCAACTATACAAAAGCAAAACAGGTTTTATCCGTTGCCGTAAAAGACTCTGTCAATTCCGAAATGCTTTATCTCGCCGCAAAAGCAACCCTTCTCGACGGCGGGTTCGATATAGCCCAGATAGTCTCTCATATAAGGATTCAGGATCCGTTGCCCGGATTGAAACTCGCGATACTGGAATTGATTGATCAGTTCAGGGACACGAAAAAAACAAGTTGGTTTGCCTCGAATATCGAGGTCGTTGTGTTACTTTCTTGGATATGGAAAGAAAAAGCTACGGGAATGTTTTTTAAAGATGATATAGCTATCGACTATACGATTGCAAACATGATGACGGGTATTCTAAAAATCCGTGACCCGAATAACGATTTTATAATCGATTACAGGGATTTTCAACCGGATTTGAATTTTTTTCAAAAGACCTCGGGATACCTCAGGAGTGGTTTTCAGATATCCGGATCAAAAATCAAAGATATGAGTGGTGATATCGTTGTAAACGAACAGGGTTTACCGGAGATTCTTAAAGGGCTCACCGCTTTTCTTGGCGGCTGGGATAATCTTGCTTCAGGCGTTAAGGTAGACTACAAACCGGATGATATAAATGAATGGATTAATTCAATCTTAGTTTCATTAGATAATACAAATTCCTGTTTCAACGAATTAAAAAAAAATAATTTATCTTTCGATATTAAAGAAATGAAAGAATATAACAACCAGATTGCAACAAGTCTTAACAATTTCTGGTATGACGACGGAATTGATAATGACGGTGACGGCGTGATTGATGAGGAGACGATTAACGGTATCGATGATGATAACGACGGTATAATAGATGAGGACTCACACTATCATAAGAACGATACGACTGATGTCAGAAATACCAATCATATAAATATGTGGAATACATGGACAAAAAGAATAAAATAAACAAAAGAATAATTATAAAAACCATAGTATTTTTATCTCCGATTTTCTTTTTCTTCTCGGCCTACAGGATTTTTGCTGCCGAACCCGACATGATTTTCCGCAATGCGAAAACGCTGGGCATGGGTAATGTGAAGGTTGCAGGAGGATTTACATACAACGGTTTCGTTTATAATCCGGCTTTACTCACAAGGGTGGGGCGCTTGAAATTCTGCGCAATCAGAATCCCGATAACAATTAACGACCATATATATGATTTTGCGAATTTTATTAAAGATGAAGCTGATAATATCATCGGATACGGGGAGTTGGATCAATATGAAAAGAAATCACTCATAGATGATTTCATGAAACGTGAAACAAAATGGGGGCGTGTTTTTCTTTCTCCCATGGTTGATATTGCGGCATCATTTCGCGGGCACCATCTGGGACTGGCTTTGTATTCGACGAACAGAATAGGAATCAAGATGGACCGCGGTATCTATGAGCCCCGTGTTTTCGGAATCGGAGTTTCAACTGTAGCTTTTATTGTAGGTTATGCTCATTCAATCAATAAAATCCGTCCCGGCCTGAATCTCGGTGTGAATTTTAAATTAATAAACCGCCGCCGAACCGGTGGTTTTCAGCTTCGGGCGCGTGATCTCGGCAATATATTTGAAACCGTGAAACCGATCTATGATGAATATAGAAAAAAAGCTAAAACCGGTGTTTCTTTCGATGTAGGAACGCTGTATAAATTTCAGTCCTCTGATTCGTTTCTGGGTGTGACAGCACAGTTTCTCGGTATGGGAGACTATTTTTCTCTCGATATCGGTTATGCCAGAAGAATGTTCAGGAAAAGGCTTTTGCTTTGTGCGGATTATATCGATCTGTTTGACAATAATAAGGAAAATATTTTTAAAAAAATCCATCTCGGCGCGGAGTACCGTTACCTGTTTCTTGCGTTTCGGGCGGGATTTAATTCGGGATACCCGACAGCGGGTGTGGGATTGAATTTTAAAATAATCGACCTTGATTTTGCCTATTTCTCCGATGAAATGTCAAAAACACCGGGTATCAGCGGCGACGAACGTTATATGACCCAGTTAAAAATTGGATGGTGAAGGTTTATTCAATTGGAA
>AQSL01000135.1 GCA_000403035.1 Candidatus Latescibacter anaerobius SCGC AAA252-E07
CACCGCCCTCTTAAACGAGGTGCATGTGTCCCGGGAATTCTTACAAGAACAATCAGATACAACGCTTGATGCCGATCTTAAGGATGTCGAAAGCAATCATCCTTACCGCGGCGGCACGCCTTCCGAAATCAGGAAAAGTCTCAATGCGTACCGTGAGGTGCTCAGGAAGCATCGAAACAAGGTACAAAGACTGCATGACAATTACGGTTCGGGGAGAGATATATGCCTCAAGCTGTCGGAGCTTGTCGACCGGTTTATTATCCATCTGTCAGAAATAATGCACATCCCGGAAAAGAAGAACGGCGGTCTTGCGGTAATCGCATTGGGCGGGTATGGAAGAAATGAACTGAATCCATACTCGGATATCGATCTCCTGTTTTTAGTTGAGGAAAACTCCGGGGGATTTTTTGATAATGTTATCGGAACGATGATTCAGTTTCTCTGGGATATGAACCTGAATGTGGGACATTCCACACATTTTCCGGGCGAATGCATCGAAGACGGAAAGGATGATTCATATCTTGCGACATCACTTCTCGAGGCAAGGTTTCTTGCCGGGGATACAACGTTGTGGCAGAGGTTTCAGGATATGTATACCGCCTGGCTCGGTGAAAGTGCGGGTATAAACCTTGCCATGCAGAAAATAGAGGAGAGAAATGTACGGCTCCGGCAGTATAACAGGACAGTTCAGATTTATGCTCCCAATGTCAAGGAAAGCCCGGGAGGACTCAGGGATATTCATGCAGTCCGCTGGATTATGATGCTGACCGGTCAGGGTAACAGCATAAGGGATCTTTACAATGCCGGTTATCTTTATGAATATGAGTTACCTGATTATGAGGAAGATTTTGATTTTCTGCTCAGGGTGAGAAATGCTCTGCACTTTACCACAGGCAAAAAATCCGACATACTCGAGCATTTAATTCTTCCCGATATTGCACACAATCTTAAATACAGAGGCCTGAAAACCGGGCCAACCGAAAAGTTCATGCGGAAATACTACATGAGAGCCGGAAGGGTATACCGTCTGACAGACCATATCATCGGGAGATTCCTTGAACAGTTTAAGTCACCGAAAAAACATGATAGTACAACGGATGATTCGGGGCTTGTTTTGACAGATAAAAAAGTTGATTTCCCCCGGAGTAGTGAGGATTCACTTCAGGATACCCCCGGGCTTCTGGTAAAAATTTTCGCATTTGCAGGGAAAAAAAACCTCGAGATTTCAGAACAGGCAACATCCGTCATAGAAAGGAATCGAAATAAAATCGGAAACGATTTTCCCCTGCATCCGGATGTACGTGCAGAATTCTATGAATTGACAAACATGGGGAAAGGGATTGGAAGATCGTTACGTCTTATGCATGATCATGGGATACTGATAAAACTTATCCCTGAGTTCGATACCATTAACTGGCATTACCAGTATGATTTCTATCATGCCTATACAACCGATGAACATTCGATACGTGCCGTCGAGAACCTTGAGAAAATGGCGCTGGGCAGACTCTCCAAAATGCCTGAACTTACCGAAATAATGGCCGATGTGACCGCGAAAAGCGCGCTCTATCTCGCCGCGCTTCTGCATGATGTGGGAAAGGGGGACGGCAAGGCACATTCTGCCCGGGGAGAACGTATAGCTGCCCATGCGCTCGAACGTCTTGGTTTTGATGAGCGGACGATCGAGCTTGTCCGCTTTCTCATCCGGGAACATCTCTTGATGACCCATATATCTCAAAGACGTGATATGGATGACGAGGATACCATAAAAGATTTTATAAAAAGGGTATCGAGCGCTGGCAGGTTACGTATGCTGACCCTGATTACATTTGCCGATCTCATGTCCCTTTCGGATATTGCTTTGACCGACTGGAAAAAGGCGCTTCTTTTTAACCTTTATGACAGGGCGATGGTGTATCTTGAAAAAGGTTTTGAGCAGCACATAACCCTGTCGGGAAAGGAGATTATAAAAAAGGTTGTAAATGCAAAGAAACATGCGGTTTCTGACCGGATAATCCGTGAGCATTTAAACCTACTCCCCGAACAGTATATTCGGGTAACAAGCCCTTCCGGAATCGGTGTTCATATCCACGGTATCGAGCGTATGCATATATGGGGTGTCTGGTGTTCGTTCCATCACATGAAGGATGTGTCGTCTCTCACGGTGATAACGAGGGATTATCCGAAAGCGCTTTCCGATATTTGCGGCACGATTACCTCCTCTGATATCGGTATTATCGGGGCGCAGATTTTTACACGGGATGACGGCATAATCATTGACACGTTTCTTGTGGTCGATGAAAACGGTAATGCCTATATCGCTTCGGAAACGCAGAAAGCGTTCAAGGAAAATCTCCGAAGCGTTGTTTCCGGAGATGTAAAGGTAACCGACCTCATACGGACGCACATTAACCGATGGAAACACCGTAAAAGGAAAGCAATATTTTCACCCCCGAGAATCAGGATTCATAACGATATCTCGTCCAGCTACACCGTTATGGATGTCTTTGCAACAGACTATACCGGACTTTTATATGATATTTCAAACGTGCTCGCATCGTTTCAAATTGATATTCACACTGCAAAAGTGGGTACCGATGAGGACCAGATAGCGGATGCCTTTTATGTGCGGAAACGCGGCGGCGGAAAAATAGAGGATAAAGACGAACTCAAAATGATAACCGACATGCTTTTCGAAACGCTGAATAAATCTTAAAAGTCTGGTGAAACACTATCAGAGTCAGATTTTTACCTCCGGCAATCCCCATTCCTCTTTGAGCCGACGGTAACTTTTCCGGGTAAGCTGGACAAGACAGGGGCGACTGTCAGGATCGAGCCACCCGAGAAGTCTGAGGATGCTCTCCTCGGACATGGCAGTGCAACCCGCCGTAGAAGAGTTCGGGTTTTCCCATACATGGAGAAATATGCAGCTTCCGGCGCCTTTTTCTGTGCTTTCGGTGTTATGACCGACAAAAACGGTGTATTTGTACAGGCCGTCATCACGCAGCATGTCCTCGTGGGAGGGGAGGTTCTCTGCATCCAGACCCTTTTCCCCGGAGTTAACGATCATATTGTAATACTCGGAGCGCACATCATCGATGCATATCATATCGGAAGTAACCCGGGTATAGGGGAATTTTATCCGTATCATAGATGCCGGCAGGTACCCGTAAGCGCCCAACAGTTCAAACACTCCCTGCGGGGATTTACCATCGCCTTCCTCCTTGACCGGGTCATCATCGATGCGGGCTTTTTCCCGGTGAAGCCCTCTGCCCCATGCCATGCCGTTTTTTCCGATGACTGCCGGACAGGAGAAATGAAAGCGCCAATTGTCTCTGTCACGGCTGTATGTATAGAGCATGGCGTTCGATGCCGTTTCGGTCTTCGAGACCACCAGCACCATCTGACCGGCGCCTGCCAGCGGGTTGTGGGGCATGAAGGTATAGACCGAGTAAACGGCGAGCGCGGCTGTGATGATAATGATAGCCAACAGAAATAGAATCTTATTTCGTTTTTTCATGTGATACTTTTGTATGTATGATTTTCGAAAGAAAATTTTCTGAAATATTTGTATAATATAAGATATGTAAGAATGGTTTTAAAAGGAAGGGATAGTTATATCTCTGAGAATTTTTCGTAGATGAAAAGAACCGGTAACACGATTATTGCTGCGAATGCCACGGGGAAGACGACATCGAACCACGGCAATACCTGATGCAGTGCAGGTACATCAATCTGCCACGGGAACTGGCGTGTAAAGAATTGATGAATCGTCATACACTGCCGCTCAACAAACATATATCCTGCGAACATCGTAGCTGAGCCGATAAGGAACGGCGCGCGTCGTAAACAAACCGCAACAGCGTACCCGATCATGACGAGAGTGCACATCAAGGTTGTTTCCGTTATTAATGAACCAAGCGCAATCACTATGAGTTCAAAAGACATTCGTCCGGGTGTGGATGGCAAATCCAGGATGTGATACAGGAACTGAAATAATTTGCTGATAAGTAACATAACAAATGCATTAACCACCACCCAGGTGACTACCGCAGCAAACTTCGCCGTGAGGTGAGTCTGCCGCTGAACGGGAAGTGAGAAAAGCTGGTACCTCGACCGGGTAAAATGCTCGTATAGCACGGAATAGAAGAAGAGCACGGCAAAGATGAATATCAAAGATTGCGTTGAACCGAGATACATTATCGGTCGGATGATAAAGCGGACGATAGGGATGGGATAATGAGATCTTATTTGGATATTGTCATGGTAAAAGCCCGGGTACAGGTAAAATATGAATTGCATGAACAAGCCAGTGGCAAACACCAGCACGATCAATCCGATCCCCGGCCCGGCGACAAATCGAAACTCTTTACGGTACAGCACCCAGAATCTTCTCATCCCGCTATCTCCTCGAATATCCCGACAAGAGAGGCGCCTTTTTCCTCGCGCAGTCTGTCGGCCTCACCGGAAAGAACGATTTTCCCCTCCTTCAGGTAGATGACATCCTCGACAAGCTCCTCCACCTCGTTGACAATATGGGTGGATAAGATGATGGTCTGCTCATCGAACCTGAACTCGCTGAAAAAGCTGGTGATGATCTTCTTACGGGTTGGCGGGTCAAGGCCGCCTAAGGGTTCGTCCATGAGCACGAGTTTGCTCGGCCAGGAGAACGCGAACACTATCTTGAGTTTCCCTGCCTGCCCCTTTGAGAGCGTGCCGATTTTTACATTGTCGTTGAGATTGAAGAATTTCAGCAGTTCACGGGATTTGTCCATGTCCCAGCCGGGATAGAAAGCCGCGAGGAATTCAAGCTGCTCCATCATTTTCATCCAGCCATAGAACGGGTTTACCTCCGGAAGGAACGCCACGATCTTCCTGGTCTGGAGTCCGACCGGCATATTGTCGACAGTTACCGAACCTTTCGAGGGCCGTGTGACACTGGCAATGATACGGAACAGTGTGCTCTTTCCCGCGCCGTTTTCTCCGAGGACACCGAGCACTTTCCCCTTTTCCACACCAAGCGACACACCCTTGAGCGCCCATAATCCGGGGTATTTTTTCCAGATATCGTTGACCTGAACGAACATGTATCCCCCTTTTTTATGAACCACAGATGAACACAGATGACCACTGAGATGGTTTTTTTATCTGTGAATTATCAGGATTAACATTTTTACCTGATTTTAATCTTTTATCGGTGTTCATCAGTATGTATCCGTGGCTCATTTTATTTAATAATCTTTTCAATATCAATCACGTCCCGAAAGCTCATCTCGTATCATTTTAAGAAGTTTCGCTCTATGGCCGTTGTGCAATTCAATGTCCGTAATCTCCTTTATAAACCGCTTTGTCGCATCATCTGCGAGTTTTTCACGTTCCTTCTCGATCCTTCCCGATTCTTCGGTGATAAACGAACCCTGCCCGCGGCGGGTTAAGATGAATCCCTCACGTTCCAGTTCCATGTAAACCCTTGCGATGGTATTGGGATTCACCCCGATTTCTTTCGCCAGCTCGCGTACCGAGGGAAGCTGTTCGCCCGTTTTGTACTGCCCGCGGACAGTACGTTTCTTTATTTCCTCCATGATCTGAAGGTATATGGGTCTTGTCGGATCTAATGTATGGCTCATTCTGCCTGCCTTTAACAAACGCCACTGTATTAGTGTACTACAAAGATAGTACAGTTGTTTGTTTTTGTCAAGGGTTTTTTTATAATTTTTTATGAATTTTCACAGAACGAATTGATTTTATTATAGGTAGTACCGTGTATTTTTTCGTACTTTGATTATCGTGAAAGGATATATCTATGGATAATTTTGGTATCTGGTCTGTTGTACCGCCCTTGGTTGCCATTGTTCTTGCATTTGCAACCCGTCAGGTTTTACCCTCGCTTCTCGTGAGTATCTGGATAGGGGCCACAATTATAAGCGGTGGAAATCCTGCAGCGGGATTTGCCGGAACCCTTGAGGATTATATTGCCGGATCGATCGCCAAACCCTGGAACGCCTCGATTATCACCTACAGTCTGACCCTCGGGGGTATGATCGGCGTTATCACAAAATCGGGCGGCATCAGGGCAATCGCCGACTGGCTTTCATCAAGGGCAAAGTCGGCACAAAGCGGACAGCTCGCCACACTCCTCATGGGATTCATCATTTTTTTCGATGACTATGCCAACACCATGCTCGTGGGGAACACCATGCGCCCGCTCACCGACAGGCTGCGAATATCACGGGAAAAGCTGTCATATATTTGCGATTCAACCGCCGCGCCGATTGCCAGCATGGCGCTCATTTCCACATGGACAGCGTATGAAATCGGGCTCATACGGGGTGTGTTCGAAACTCTGAACATACGTATGAATACATACGAAGCTTTCATACGATCCATTCCGTTCAGGTTTTACAGTATTATTGCGCTTTTCTTTGTGGGTGCGGTGTGTGTGCTCGGCAGGGATTTCGGTTCGATGCTCCGTGCCGAACGCCGTGCGCGCAGAACCGGAAAAGTAATCGCCGATGGTGCATCTCCGCTCGCCACAAAAGAACTTACCGATATGGAAATCAAGGCCGGAATTCCCCTTCGGTGGTATAACGCTCTCATTCCCGTTCTTACCGTCGTAAGTATGGTCGTAATCGGTCTCTATGTGCATGGGTACGGTGCGATTGTCAACGGCAGCGACAGCGAGCTTGCCCTCACCGTGAGCAATAATCCTTTCTCGATGTCTTCGCTCCATGAAATCTTAGGTTCGGCGAATGCCGCTGTTGCCATGATGTGGGCCGCTTGTGCGGGTACGTTTGTCGCTCTGGCGCTTGTGCTCGTTCAGAAAATACTCACCCTGCGCGAGGCAGTGGAAGCCTGGATCGACGGCGCAAAGTCGTTTGTGATCGCGGTGATGATTCTGGTGCTTGCATGGGGAATTGGGGGTGTCTGCAGGGACATGGGCACAGCCGCATATCTTGTCGGGATACTCGAAGGCAGGGTATGGGCAGGATTTATTCCCATAGCTGTTTTCATGCTCGGCTGCCTCATCGCATTTGCGACCGGGACGTCGTACGGCACGACCGCCATACTCATGCCGATTGCGGTGCCGCTGTGTTATCATTTAACCGGCGGGGAAACCGGCGGGCTTTTCTTTGCAACTATCGGCGCGGTGTTCACCGGAGCGGTATTCGGCGATCACTGCTCCCCCCTGTCGGATACGACCATAATGTCCTCGATGGCCTGCGCATCAGACCATATCGATCATGTCAAAACCCAGATGCCCTATGCGGTTACTGTGGCGGTTATAGCAGTTGTGGCGGGATTTATTCCTGCGGCGTTCTCGGTAAATCCGTTTATCTCGGTTATAGCGGGGATGATTCTGGCATTTATAGTGGTCAGGTTTGCGGGGAGGAAGGTGGATGAGGGTTAATCATACACCGCTTGTTTTGGTAAAGGTAAGTCTTTGCTGGCTTTTGGATTAATCCAGTTCAAAATAGCAAGATTGCGTACGGTTAAAGCAATTTTTTCCTTATCTAAAGGAGGGTTCCTTTTTTGTTTCCATTTCATTATTTCATTTACAATTTCATTTTCATAAGGTTGAGAATTCTTTTCCTTTAATAATGATTTATATGTAAAAATTACAGTTGCTACCATTTCTGCCCAAATAGTTGAGTTTATACGAATAAAGAGATCAACAATTTTTTCAATTATTGATTCCCATATCAAAATATCACTTAAATAAGCTTTTTTTGCATCATTAAATGTAGGACCTACTTTAACCGCAAACATGTTACCAATTCTTTCTTCAATTATTAGACCATTATTTAATAATCTTGTAATTTCTTTTTTTAAATCCTTTGCAAAAGGTCCAAAACTGCTTCTTTGATATTTTATTCCAGTAGGTAATCCTTCTTCTGTAGCCACATAAGCAATCTTTTGAAAAATTGTTCTTCCAATAGGCCAATGATATGGTTGTTCTTCAATTCTTTTTAGTATTTCAACTAAAGCAATCCAAGAAGGATTAATCCATTTAGGGCTTGGCATTTCAATACCTTTTGATATTAAATATTCATTTTGCGAAAGAAATTTAGGTTGTATTTCTTCATGTGGTGTGCCATATGGAGCATAAATTTCAATTGGTATCTCAAATTTATTAAGAAATCTATATAGCGTTGGACCTACAATTCTCCATTCTAGTTGTCCTTGACCACACCCTAAAGGCGGAAAAGCTAAAGAATCGATACCCCATTCTTTATAATGTATTTGTAAAAAATAAAGACCTTTAATAATATCACTTAACTTTGTCATAGAACGCCAATGATCTTTTGTTGGGAAGTTTAAAATCCACGGAGGTACTGTAGACTTATATAGATAAGGATAACCAAGCTTAACTTCATTTTTTTTACACCTTATCAAATAATCTTTATACATATCTGGAAATAAATTTTTAAATTCTAAAGCTATTCCTTTTCCCATTATTCCAACACAATTTACAGTGTTTACAATTGTTTGTGCTTTAGATTCAAATATATTACCAATTAGGATATTTATCATTTTTAAACTCCTTATAAAAAGAATAAATAGGAATTCATTTCAATTGGCAAGAATAAATTCATTGTTTTACACTTTTTTTCTGATTCATCACAAGCAACATAAACACCAATAATATATTTTGAGTCAACCGAATTTGGCACAAGGAGTTCCGTGCATTTAATTCTTTTTTTTTCATTTTTTGGATTTCATCATCATCAGTCCACCACTCAGCAAATACTAAACCTTTATCTAATTTTTTTAATCCATCAAGAACAGGATAAAACGCAGTATAATCACTTGCTGCATTCCCATCAGCAATTATAACATTTTGTAAATCTAATACATTGGAACTAATCATTAAAACACAGATTTCTTTATAATAATTTCTACGCTTATAAAGCATAGGATTTCTTGCATTTAAATATAAGTTTACATATTCATGAAGAAATAAACCACCTGGAACTTTTTTATCGGTTCTTCTATCCTGGATATTCTTATCAGAAATTGATTTATGTTTTATTTTCTTTGCTTTTTTATGACATAGAATCCCGTGATCTAATATAGATATAACATTATCTATTGGTGTAATATAGTGTAGTTCATGAAGTTCTGACCGATCCATAAAATCCCCATTACATTTAATAATATAATATAAATATTTATATTTGTTAAAATGATACTAATTATTAAATTTGTCAAGCTTAAAATTTTCATTTTTTCTTTACGATTGTAATATGATCTAATTGCTAATCATTTTCTCAACAGCACATGAATCCGCACATCTTCTCTTTCTATCCTTTCCCTGACATACTCCACATCCTCCTCGTACGGTACAATCGCGAAAAAGTCTTTTGTATCGATCGTATCGAGTTCAATATCGCCACGGATTCTCCATTCCTTTTCTTTCGTCCAGTCGGCTTTTTCGCCGGGGGACTGCACGAACAGGTTGTCCGGTGATGGTAAAAATTCTTTTTCCCCGTAACGAACCGCATGTGCACCCATCCGAACCATGACATCCTGCCTGATAGCAATGCCGTACGGTTCAAAACTGTACCGTACAAACCGTTTTCTCCAGCGCATGAGAGAAACCGACTCTTCCGGCGGAAGCGAAGTAAGGGCAACCGCTCTCTGTCTCCCGGGAAGTTTCCATGATGATCCCCGTATGAGCTGCTCTGTGAGAATCCTGGTCAATGTATCGCAGGCGCTGCGCACATACCTGTCCGGATAGTGTATAAGGTCGCGGTAAAACTCCCATGCCCGTTCCTGCGGCCATGGACCCTGTGATGACCTTGTCCAGTGAACAATCCACTTGCCTTCCGGAAAGGAATTGATCGAACATTTTGAAAAATCATACAATATCACGTGTGCGGATTTTTCCTGTGTCCAGGGAATCCTGAAATCATTTCTGACCTTGCGAGCGTACCCAGCTTCCGAAATAAGCGTATCCAGCTTCCCGCCCGGCCGTATGGAAACAGGATAGACGCTATCGGCGGTTTTGAGAGCAAGTCTGTCTCTTAATTTCCAGCTTGTTTTCGGTTGTTTCCCCGGTTGTTTCCCGAGGTACAGAGGCGATGTACGGCGTATGTCGAGGGCGTATTCCCTGACAAGTCGATTGAATTGCTCGTGTCCCGTTCTGTCGTCACAGGCATTGACAAGTACGATGATTTCTATCCCGTTTTTGACAGTGAGATAGGTAACAATATCCCACATGACCGGTTCGGTGCTGCAGATCATTTGTAGCGTTTGTCCGGAGAGACCGTTAACCGCTTTCACGGTGGCCTGAATCCATGTGTCGGAACCGAGGGGATATTTACTATGAGCTGAATTGAGGATAAGGACAGCAGGTTTTGTAACAATCATAATACTCAAATAAATAACACGCGAAGTGGAATTGCAAGGGTATTATAGGTGGGCGGTGAAAAAGTCTTTTCACACACCCCGGATTGTAATATATGACAGCACCATGTGTGAAAAAATCGAAAAGCCGGCGCTATCCATACTATGGTATATGTCCTATAGGTTTTGGAATAATGTAGCTTCCTGCAGGCGCTTCATCCCTGTTCTCAGATAAAGGTCAGCAGAAGAAGACAGGAAATTACTACGTTGTGGACTTTTATTACCGACCTGGTACTGAGAAAGTGCATTATTAATAAAGGCGCTGGTCAGACCTGTTTGAGTTGAACCTGTTCCGGTATTCCCATTCCTCACAGACAATGCGCCGAAGTTCGTTGAACTCTGGCCGGTTCTGATAAACGTATCCGATCCTCCCGGAAGAAGGTTTGTACGGTTACTTCTGGAGGAATTTATTTCCTGATATTGCATAATACCCTGGTTTATGGAAATGTTTATTGTGGAAACAAGGGAATTGAGCGGGCTCTGACCATATGAAGTACCGGCAAATAACGAATTTTCATTCAGAAGTTTCGGGCCTGCTTGTAAATAAAGGTCAGCGCCGGCACGTACATTGTTCTGTGCGCTTCGTGCTAATTGGTTATTCTGCTTGTAAGTGTTCATTCCCCGTTGAGTCTGCGTACCGGCAAGAGTATTACCGGGAGCGCCTGTGGAAGTTTTTTGCGCTCCGGCCATCATGGATGTAAGGGTTCCCGAACGTCTCCTGGCGGCAGAAGTATTTGCCCGTGACACAACCTGTCTGTTTGTACGGAAGTTGAAATAACCGGCTTGCTGATTCTCATTTGCCGTGTTTGTGATATAATTGCGAATAGTTTTAGCAGGCATGTAAGGTCACCTTCTTTACATTTGGAAACAACACACTTATTTTAAATATACTGATTTTTTTGGTTTTGTCAAGATGCGATTAGCAATATTACTATATAACCGTATAATGTGCCTCATGATAAGCAGAAACCGGTAAAACGATTGTATTGAAAACAGTGCCGGATTACAGAATGATACTTTCTGAAAAGCTTGTATCTTGAATTTTAAACGCGACGGAGAAAGAACGGTTGACAGCCGAAAATAATAGCTTGACTTGCGATATAATATGTGTTTGATTTTAATTGAAGTTAATTGATTACAGTCAAACAATATAAATAACACGGGTGGTGCCATGAACGAGAACGAGAGCTGGTTTGAAAAAATTGAAAAGGTTATTGTCGGGTATAGATTTTTATTCAGTATGATTGATCCCTCAGAAAACCCAATGGATACATTACTTCGTGTCGCACGGCGTATAGATAAAAATTCTTCCGAGTGTCTTTATTGCGAAGAGTACAAGAAAGAAATTGAAGAAATTACCCGTAATTTTGAAACCATAAAAAATCTGCCCACCGCTGAACGTAAACGGCCTTTTAAAAGAATGAAACCCGTTATCCGGCATCTTCAAAAAGAGCATAAACTTGTTGTGCATAATCAATATGTTAAAATTGGAATAGTAGCCGGACTGGCCGGCGGGGCGGTTCCGGGGTTGATTGGCGGGATTATTTTTAAGAATCCTCTCATAGGAATAATGTTTGGTATGGTGATCGGGATTTTTGCAGGGATGAAGGTTGGGACTGTTCTCGAATCAAGAGCGAGTAAAGAAAAAAGATTATTATAATCGACCGCCACGGCAGTTTTCTTCTCATTACGTATATTTTCAGCATAAATATATCGCCGTATTTATCGAAGGGAATGTTTTTCCTGAAATGGATATAAATTCCGGAAGCGAAAGGATTGTTAATGCAGAATGTATCTTTGAGCTTTCTTGATGTAAGTGTTTTTGTGCTCTATTTTGTCGCGATTGTTTTTTTCGGTCTTTTCATGGCCCGTAAGAGAAAAAATACAGCCAAAGAGTATTTTCTTGCAGGCGATCGTCTTCCCTGGTATGTTATTGGTTCTTCACTGACAGCATCAAATATCTCAGCAGAACATTTTGTTGGTATGATAGGATCGGCGTATGCTGCCGGGCTTGTCGTCGGCAATATGGAATGGGGAAACTTCATCACCTATACCATGCTTGTATGGGTGTTTCTCCCCTATTATATGCGCGGCGGTCTGTATACCATGCCGGAGTTTCTTGAAAACCGTTTCAACCGGACATGCCGCTATTTTTATGCTGTGACAACACTCCTTACCTATATTCTCGGCTTCATTGCCGCAATTCTTTATGCCGGTGCTCTGGTTCTGGAAGCCTTATTCGGAATACCCCTTTACTGGGGAGTACTGCTTATTGCTTTGACTACATCGGTATACACTGTGTATGGCGGTCTTACTTCTGTTGTATGGACCGAGTTTGTGCAATGCATCGTTCTTTTTGCCGGTGGAATAACGGTAACTGTGTTCGGGCTTATCCGTGTGGGAGGTCTGGCGCCCCTTATCCGGGAGTTTCCTGAAAAGTTTTTCATGGCCTATCCCACCTCGCATCCGGATTTTCCTTTTGCGGGTATGGTGGGAACTGTCCTTTCGGTCAGCATGTGGTATGTGTGTACGAATCAATTTATGGTGCAGCGCTGTCTCGGAGCCAGGAGCGAATGGGATGCGCGTATGGGAGGTATTACCGCCGGATATTACAAGCTGGTCCTGCCGGTGATTATCTGTCTCCCGGGAATAATCGCCTTCAAGGTTCTGGGCCCGGATGTTAATCCCAATCATGTTTTCCCTCTTCTTGTAGCAGAGTTAATTCCGGTAGGTCTCATTGGTCTTATTATGGCAGGTCTTGCTTCTGCCATTATGTCCACGGTCTCATCGACTTTGAATGCCGCAAGCACCGTTATTACCATGGATATTTTACGGCCGTTGGTGTTGAAAGACGCTCCGGAAAAGAAACTTGTATGGTCTGGCCGTCTGTCGAGTGTGTTTATGATGATATTTGCCATAGGGGCTGCGCTCTGGTTTTGTGAAAAACAGGGTCAGGTTTTTCTTGTCATCCAGAACATATACAGCTATTTTGCCGCGCCTGTGGCTGCCCTTTTTCTCCTGGGAATTTTCTGGAAAGGGGCTACACCGACTGCTGCGACGGTTACATTTATTGCCGGTTTTTCTTTAAACGAAATCGTCGATAGAATAATTTTCAAGATTGCCCCGTTTTCGAATTACGACAGTTTCTATAACAGGGCAACGGTAGTATTCTTTCTCTCGCTCGTTATCATGACCCTGGTTTCCCTGGTTACCAAAAAATCCGATCCGGAAACCGTAGATAAAATCTGCTGGAGTCTTTCAGATCTGAAACTGCGCGGCGATGGAAGATCTTCCCACGGCACGAAAAGTCTTGTTGTCTTCTGGTTCTTTATGGTTGTTTCGATAATGAGTGTTTATACTGCCCTGTTTATTTTACAATGGTTGCATAAGTAGTTTTTTATTACATACGGGAAGAATAATAACCCGTGAAACACGTGCAAAGGTTATGAGGGAATTAGGGCTGACCGATGAGCATGCACATTAATACGAGGTTACATGATGGTGTTTTGTATCGGTTCAGCATGTTTATACATGATCTGATCCGGGAATTTATTCTGCATCGGAACCACTTTTCCGGTCTGCTCCGGAGAATACGGTTACACCAGAAATTGTATCACCAAATTAAAGAGGGTTTGATATGGCTGACAGCGATTTTGAATTTGAAGGTAGTATAACGGGACAATCCCAAAAAGGGAGCATAGTCTATCTCTATCTTGTATCACTCGTAGCCGCTGTGGGCGGTTTTTTGTTCGGATTCGATATAGGTGTAATCTCCGGTGCGATACCGTTTATCACCGAGCAGTTTAATCTTAATGTACACCAGGAAGGTTTTGTGGTCAGCAACCTTTTGATCGGTTGTGTGCTGGGAGCGTTTATAGCCGGACCCTTCAGTGACAGATTCGGCAGGAAAAAGATCCTTATTTTTTCAGCGCTGCTCTTTGCCGCATCAGCGATTTTTTCTGCTCTTCCGCGGACGGTTACGGAGTTGGTTATGGCGAGGTTTGCCGGCGGGATTGCCGTAGGAATAGCTTCCGTGATTTCACCGATATATATTGCGGAAATTTCACCTGCAAATATCAGGGGACGTCTTGTTGCCATTAACCAGTTTGCCATAGTTATCGGCATATTAATTACCTATATCTCCAATTGGCTTCTTGTGGATATCGGGCCGGCAAACTGGCGATGGATGTTTGCAATGGAAGCTTTTCCGGCCGGATTTTTCTTCTGTGCGCTTTTCTTCGTGCCTGAAAGTCCACGATTTTTGATGAAGAGTGGAAACCCGGATAATGCCCTGGCAATTCTCACCAGGGTTGGCGGCCGCAAAGATGCCGAAATAGTGCTCAACGAAATTGATGGATCTCTCGAAAAGGAAGAGGGATCGATGAAGGAACTCTTGAAACCGGGATTCAGGTTGGCGCTGATAGTCGGAATTTTGCTTGCGGTATTTTCACAGTGGACCGGCATGAACACTGTCGTGTATTATGCCCCGGAAATATTCATAAGAGCCGGGTTTCCAAGCGCATCTTCCGCGCTCCTTGCCCAGGTAGCAGTGGGATTTGTAAACGTCTTATTTACGATTGTGGCTGTTATTTTTATGGATAAACTGGGGAGGAGACTCCTTTTATTGATCGGGCTTGTGGGAATGACCGTTTGCTTTGCATTAACGGGGTATGTTTTTGAGTCCCCATCAATCAACGCAACATTTATCGTGATTCCGATACTCATGTATGTTGCCTTTTTCTGCATGAGCCTGGGGCCGGTTACCTGGGTAATGTTATCCGAAATTTTTCCCACAAAAATCCGTGGCAGGGCAATGGGAATTGCTACGATGTCGCTGTGGATCGCCTGCGCAGTTCTCTCGCAGACGTTTCCCTGGCTTATCGAAAACTTCGAGGGAAAGAGCTTCTATTTGTATTCCGGAATTTGCGTCGCCGCGGTACTATTTGCATATACTATGATACCTGAAACAAAGAATAAAACGCTCGAAGAAATTGAAGATATGTGGCTTAAAAAAGAACGGTCAGCCTGAAACTGTCATCGGGCATAGTTACATGAAAGTAGAAAACCCATGTGCGGAAAGGGTTGAACATGAAATTAGTTTTACGCCGTCTGAGATTACCTGTATTCATCATTTCACTTCTGGTTGTATGTGGTTTTTTTGGCTGCGGTGAGAAAGGTGAGAAAGGTGAGAAACCGGTTAAAATCGGGTATATTGTAAAAAGACCGGAAGAAAAATGGTTTCAGGATGAATGGACAGGCGCTCAGAATTGTGCCGATACGTACCGGTTCGAGCTGGTCAAAATCGGGGCGACAGACGGGGAAAAAACACTTGCCGCAATTGATAACCTTGGCGCCCAGGGTGCCCGTGGATTTGTAATTTGTACGCCTGATGTCCGGTTAGGTCCGGCGGTAATGGCAAAGGCGGATTCATACGGCATGAAGGTTATAGCTGTCAATGACATGTTTATTGATGCAAATGGGAAACCGATGGATGTTCCGTATCTCGGTATGGATGCCTTTGAGGTTGGAAAGCTCATCGGAAACGCTCTATACGAGGAATTCCTGAACCGCGGCTGGGATAGAGAAAACACGGCAGCACTTGCGGTCTCTTTCAATGAACTTGAAACCTGCCTGGAACGTACCGGTGGTGCGATAGAAGCGCTGATAGAATCGGGATTTCCGGCGGATAAAATTTTCGGTTCTCCGGTTAAAACGACAGATGTCCCCGGCGGTTTTGATGCCTCGGATGTGATTATCACACAGCACCCTTATATAAAGCGGTGGCTTATTTTTTCCTGTAATGACGAGGGTGTTCTCGGAGCCGTCCGCGCCCTGGAAAACCGCGGTTTCGATGCTGAATCGGTAATCGGAATCGGAATCGGCGGCAGTTCAAGTCAATCCGAATTTGAAAAAGAAGACAAAACCGGATTTTTCGCGACAGCGTACGTGGATGCGCACAGTCATGGGTATGATACCACCGAGATGCTCTATAGATGGATCAATGAAGGAATTACCCCGCCCGCAAAAACGAGCACGGGAGCGGAAATTGTAACGAAAGAATCGTATGCAAGGGTAAAAAAAGAACAAACCGTATCAGAATAAGATGAGAGGATTGAGAGAAAACCGGCTGAAATCACATTTCAAGGATACTCTTTTAGATTTGTGCTTTTGTTCAGCTTAATTTCCCCTCTTTTCACCTCAACTCATCCCCTAATCCCTTCTCTTGCCAGGAGAAGGGGACTTTCCGATAACGTTGGATGAAGTGGTTGAGCGGTCTTCCCCCTCTCTTTCCAAGAGAGGGGGACTGAGGGGGTGAGTTTCATAATAACAAAGATATAGATACGTTTTATTTCATAATCATTTTTTATAGCTGAGTTAAATGGATTACCATATACTCTTTTTCGATTTGTGATTTTGTGGCGGGCATCATGTATCGATTAGGTAATAAGATGCATTCTCAATAGATAAAAAGTTCACCGTTTATTGCGTAAGGTTTCATGGTTTTTTTCATGGTCTGTTTCAGGCGGGGAAAATGTGTGCAATGGTTGATACTGCAGAAAAAACGTCTCTTGCGTTTGAAAGTATTGATAAATCTTTTCCGGGAGTACAGGCGCTCAGGGATATATCGTTCAGTGTCGGCGAGGGATCCGCGCGGGCGCTTATCGGCGAAAACGGAGCCGGAAAATCAACGCTTCTCAAGATACTGTCCGGGGTGTATACGCCGGATTCGGGAACCATTCGTTTCCATGGCGAGCCACGGTTTTTTCATACGACACTTGATGCCATAAAGACCGGAATAGCAGTGATTTACCAGGAGCTTCACCTGGTTCCGGAGATGAGTGTTGCGGAAAACCTCCTCCTGGGTCATTTGCCGGGAAGATTTGGAATTGTAAATAAGAAACGTTTGCGTGAAATTGCGCTCAGAGAACTCAGATCTCTCGGAGAGGATATGAGCCCGTCAGTAAAAGTGGGCTCATTACCTATTGCCCAGCGGCAGATGATTGAAATTGCAAAGGCATTGATGCGTGATGCGCAGGTTATCGCGTTCGATGAACCGACGAGCAGTCTCACCGACCGTGAGGTACAGAATCTTTTTTCAGTCATTACGGACCTCAAAAAGCGCGGCCGGATAATAATCTATGTTTCCCACCGCCTCAACGAAATATTTGAGATATGCGATTCCGTAACCGTATTCAGGGATGGAAAAATTGTGGAAACGTGCGAAGACATTACCGGGGTAGACCATGACTATCTTGTCAACCGCATGGTTGGAAGGCCCATTACCGATATCTATAATTATACGCCGCGGACTCATGGCACTCCGGCGCTCGAGGTTGAAGGACTCATGGGTCCCGGACTTGCCGAACCGGCGAATCTCACCGTTGCCCGTGGCGAGATACTGGGAATATTCGGGCTTGTAGGCGCGGGCAGGACAGAGCTTTTGAAACTCATTTACGGCGCTGAACGGTCTCAATCCGGCACGGTTAAAATGTATGGTAAGGAAGTTGCCATAAAACGGACAAAGGATGCTATCAAAAGCGGGCTTGTTTTCAGTCCTGAGGATAGAAAGCAGGAGGGAATTATCCCGCTTGGTTCGGTATGCGAAAATATAAATCTTTCCGTGCGGCGCACCAAATCCGGTTTCGGGATTATACATGAGAAATGGGAACGTGAAAACGCTGGGAAGTATGTAAAAAAACTCAATATAAAGACGCCTTCGCTCAACCAGGTTCTCGGGAATCTCTCGGGAGGAAACCAGCAGAAAGTGATTCTTGCACGGTGGCTGTCCGAGCAGATTAGGGTGATGCTGCTCGATGAACCGACCCGCGGGATAGATGTAGGCGCAAAAAGCGAAATTTATACCATTATCACGCAATTGGCATCGGAAGGAATCGGAATCGTCGTGGTTTCGAGCGAACTTTTGGAAATTCTCGGGATTTCCGACAGGATTATTGTAATGCGCCAGGGCAGGCTCATGTCGTCGGTAAACCGTAAAGAGGCAACGGAAGAAAAAATCATTAAACTCGCCCTGCCGGTTGTATAACTACTCGGCCGGTAGAGGTTCGTTTCAAATGAAATGGTTTGGAACCTTGCGATTACGAAGCTGAACAGTACAAGGATCGTTGTATGAATATGAACATCACGCATAATCCGAAAACGTTCATGAAAGCTTTGTGGGATAACGCCAGCATTCTTATTATTTTTATCCTTTTATTTGCCGTTCTTTCACTGTTCGTACCCTACTTTTTCACCTGGGTTAACATGGTCGGTCTGGCGCTTTCGGTAGCGACAGTCGGCATGATAGCGTGCACAATGCTGTTCTGTCTCGCCTCGGGTGATTTTGATCTTTCCATCGAGTCAGTCGTGGCTTTTACCGGAGTTCTGGTGGCAGTTGTGATCAATGCCACCGGAAGCATCACAATCGGGATTGTGTTCGCACTGCTTGCGGCCGGATGTGCCGGTCTGGTAAACGGATATATCATTGCAAAGCTGAAAATCAACGCCTTGATAACCACATTGGCAATGATGCAGATTATGCGCGGCCTTGGATTTATTGTTTCCAGGGGTATCGCGGTAGGCATTAAGGCGCCCGGTTTTTTTGTCCTCGGTTCGGGTAGTTTCTTCGGTATCCCGAACCCGGTATGGATTACCATAATCTGCTTTATTGTGTTCGGTTTTCTTCTCAATAAAACCACCTTCGGCCGTAACACCCTTGCCATCGGCGGGAACAGGGAGGCGGCGAGACTTGCCGGCATCCAGGTTGACAGGATAAAAATCATTATATTCACCACACAGGGGCTCATGGCCGGTCTGGCGGGTATCGTTCTGGCCTCACGGATGACCAGCGGCCAGCCGAATACTTCTGTGGGGCTTTCGCTCGATGTGATCTCGGCCTGTGTTCTCGGCGGCGTTTCGCTTTCAGGCGGCGTTGGCACTATTCTCGGAACGATAGTAGGTGTATTGATAATGGGTACTGTACAGAACGCCATGAACCTTCTTAATATCCCCACCTTTTACCAGTATGTTGCGCGCGGAATAATTCTTCTTTTGGCAGTACTTTTCGACCAGTTGAAGAACCGCGGGAAAGCGTAATGTATCACTTCTTCAGGTACGATTTTGAATGTTATTTCCGCTTTTCTGATATACATACCTCATATCATGCCGGAACATTTCATTATGTGGCGCTCATCCGGTACTGTCAAAAATGTCATGAAAAAATGAAAAAGCCGTGGAAATGATGTAACAGTTGAAAATCTTTGACTTTACAACAGGTACCCGCAAAAACTTTACACGTTTTCCCACATTCCCACAGCTTCAGCAATAATAGATATAAAGCATTGTTATTATATTATATAAAGTCCCCCTCCGGGGGATTTAGGGGGCTTATGAAAAGAGGGATAACATATAGATTTTGCCAACTATAAAATAAACAAATACTTAAGAATAATATAGCGCAAAAATTTTGACAGAACAGCTCATCCGAACAGGAGGCATGTATGAAATATCCGGTCAGGTAAGTATGAATAAAGCGAACGTTTCTTATAAGTACGTTACCGTTTTGTGCTGAGGAACAGGTCGTTCTGTTGTGTAACCACTAAAGCAAAATCAACAATATCACGTTGAAGGCAGATACAGGGATCCTCTTGTGGCAGATATGGCTTATCGCCCCGAAGAAATTTCTGCGCCGTTTCGTGGGAGAGAATTTCATGCATTGCCTGTAAATGGTCATAAAACCTTCCGGTAAGCAGGCTTTCGATATAATCTCCGCATAATTCATCTTCGGGGGCCTTTTCCATGGATCGTATACCCATGGCAACAATGCTTACGAGTTCCGGATGATGTTCCTTAATATAAGTTGCCGTTGCCCGGGCATTTACATACGAGGCGAGGAGCACCTCATCGGAGTGCTTACAAGCGTTAAGGGCACCGGTCACCCCGGAAGTTGTGCGGTGAACGATCGTTTTTCCAAAAAAGTAATTGTTACCCTTTGCCAGTATATGGGATGGTGAATTCGTAAGGTCAAAACCATCAATCGGGAGTTCGTTCTGTTCTCCGATACGGATATAGTTTCCGCTCATTTCGAGGCATGTATCAATATCGGACTCAAGAATTATCTTTTCCACCCCGTACCTATATAAAAGCGGTTCACAGGTGAATGCCCTGAATACATCGATTATAACTGTCAGCCCTCTGGCTTCAAGGGAGCCCTCCAGCAAAGACAATCTCTTAATACGCATGTCATGTGCCTTTTTTATAGGGTCAAAAAAAGATTTCCAAACGTTTCTGAGAGCTGTAAAATTTCACAGTTCTCCGATAGTGTAATCAATAAAGATTGTATGAGCAAGAACATTATATAATCGTGAATTTCGAATAATCCTGACGTGCTGAACAGTTTCAGGTATGGTTCCTTAAAATCAGAGATTCAGAACGAAAATAATAAAATCGTTGACAAATACCATAATTATACTATATTGGTTTTGATTATAAGCACAATTAACCGTTGTTTTTCTTTATGTTTAGTTACAGGAGGTGTTATCCTTGAAAAAGAACGAAAAGAATGATGATCCCAAAAACATGGATAATAATGGGTCCAATTATGAAGACCTTTTAAATGATTTCTCTAAAGGAGATGAGGGGAAAAACGATGATATAAAGGAAAGTGAAGACAATAATATTCTTTCCGAGCTTCTTGACGGCATTGAAAGTCAGGACGGAAAATTAGAAAGCGAAGAAAGCAAATTAGACAAGGAATTCGAGGCTATTAACCTCGAGGAAGATGCAGGCCTCAATTTCGATGAAATTGAAAAAGAAGCATCGAATATTTTTGAGAATCCGGCAGGTGAGGAAGAGGAAATTTCAGTATCCGGTACCGACAATAAGGAAATAGATCTGGATTCATTCGAGCAGGAGGAAGGCAGTGATTATACGTCAATTCTTGGAGAAATTGATGGTGTTGAATCCATAGATGCTCCGGGCGAAACCGGTACTGATGAACCTGAAACCGAAGAAACACCCGAAGAGATATCCGTTAAAGAAATAGTTCTTGATGTCGATGACAGTGAAATTTCTTATGAGAATTTAATCGATGATGAATCCGGGGATAGCGCTGAAGAAGCAGAAGCTGTTCCGGCCGGCGAAATAAACCTTGAAGCCGAAGAAATCGATCTTTCCTATGAGAGCCTGGTAGAAGGCGAGGCTGAAGAAACACCTCCGGAAGAAACTTTCGAAGAAGCTGTTCCCTCAGGAGAAGATACAACCGCCGAAGAGGAAGAAGCCGAAATTTCCTATGAGAGCCTGGTAGAAGGCGAGGCTGAAGAAGCGCCTCCGGAAGAGACTTTCGAAGAAGCTGTTCCCTCAGGAGAAGATACAACCGCCGAAGAGGAAGAAGCCGAAATTTCTCTGGAGGGTGTGCTGGATGATGAATCCGGGGAAAGCGCTGAAGAAGAAGCTGTTCCGGTCGGCGAAATAAATCTTGAAGACGAAGAAATCGATCTTTCCTATGAGGGTTTGGTAGAAGGCGAGGCTGAAGAAGCGCCCTCCGAGGAACCGGAAGGTGAAGCGGAAGCCTATGAAATCGTTGAAGATTCACAGCAGGAAGAATTTACTCTTGAGGCGGAACCGGAGGATACCGGTTTAAAAGAAGATGTGCTGGAATCTCTCAGCGAGGAAGATGTTCAGGAACAAGAGGGTGCTGTAGAAACAGAAGATGAATTTTCCTTAACGGAAGAACCTGAAGAGGAAGCCACAACAGGCGAATTTAAAGCCCCTGAAGAGGAAGAGGAAACATTCGTTATTAGAGTGAATGATGACGATGAAACCGAGGAGGATTTTCTCGGGCTTGTTGATGAATCGTCATCAGAAAAAGAAGATGACAGTCTTCTTGGCGGTATTGCCGGTGGTAAGCAGGATACTACCACTGAAGTCCTGTTGGAAGGTATTGAAATGGATGTCGAGGAACAAATATCCGCGGTGACCCATGCCGAACTTTTTCTTGCTATAGGAAAGGAAAAAGAGGCTTTAGGGCTTCTACAGAACGTTTCAGATAGTAAGGGCGTGACACCCAGGGTCGCTAAACTCCTTGAACAGCTTAAGAATCCATAATCCTGTGATACACTCCGGAAGTTGATGAAAAAATAATTTTGAATGGGTGACAGGTATGAAACTGTCACCCATTTTTTTATACAGATAATGTCATCATATACGAAGAGAATATAATTCTTACGTGCTCTGTCATGGAAATTCTTTAAGCAAGGGGATCAGCAGTTCAGATAAGATATGTATATAGTACTTTATTTATTTTAAATTTTATTGTATGTTTGAATAAAGAGTAAAACAAACCAATCTATAATGTAAGGAGTTATTTAAAATGGTAAAACAAATATCCCTGATTGTAATGATTATTATTGTAGCATCCGTATCATGGTCACAGGAAAAAAAGCCCAAACATGCGCCCGATGCTCTTTCCGGTGTAGAACCTGAAATGCTTTCTGCTGATTATTGGATTTCGCTTAACAGCGATGCCGATAAAGTAATCATGACACCTGAAGAAATTAAAGCATTCAACGACAAGAACAGGAAGAGAAAGATAGTATTCAGAGATTATTACGGCAAACCTGACCCGCTTAAACAAAATTTTGAATTGACTCTTATGCTGGGACCTATAATGAACCTGCTCGAACCTCTCGAATTGCCCGAAAGACTTGCAGGCGAAAGTCTCAGAAACAGGCTAAAGAAAAATATCGAATGGCTTTATTCCCGTGATTTTTATGACAACCGTAACGCGATATACAACGATACTATGCGGCAGGAAATAGTTGATGCCATAGATATAAGTGGTATACCGGATGAAATAATTCGCCGTTATGGTATCGTGGTAAAACGTGCCGATGTGCGTCACTATCCCACTGCTGTGCCCGGTTTTTCCGAGACGAAATGGGAGCTGGACATGTTCCAGGCAACAGCCCTCTATCTCGGAAATCCTGTTGCCGTTCTTCATCGGTCTCGGGACGGTGCATTCCTCTATATCGAAAGCCCTGTGTCGAGAGGATGGGTAGAGGCGGAAAAAATTGCCTTCGCAAAAAAAGATGAAATCAAGAAAATCACCGGTAACGAACAGTTTCTCATGGCGACTACAGATAAAGTACCCATTTACAGCGACCCCTCGTTCAGTGATTTCTCGCAGTATTTTTATTTATCTGCAACGCTGCCACTCACAGCTCAGAACAAATCGTTCTATATCTTACATCTGCCGTATCGAAAAACCGATGGCAAACTCGGAATAACGGAAGCGTATGTGAAGCCCGATGCCGATGTGCATATCGGATACCTGCCGTACACCAAACGTAATATGCTTATACAGTTCTTTAAGCTTCTGAACAAGCCGTACGGCTGGGCGGATCAGCAGAATAAACGTGATTGTTCAGGCACGCAGCGTGTGCTCCTGAGATGTTTCGGAATCAAAACCGGCCGTCAACCTTCGTTTATACTCAATTCATCCGACCACCGGTATGACATCGATCCTTCTCTATCCGCAGAAGAAAAAAAGGCAGAGATAGCAAAACTTGATCCGGTCATTACATTGGCCGGTAATGCGGGGCATATCGTGCTTTATCTCGGGAAAGCCCGTAACGGCAAGCAGTATTTCATGCATCAGGCCGGATGGGGGTATGACGATGAAAACGGCGATCATTATATTGTGAACCGTGTGTCGATAAATTCCTTTGATCATAAATGGTACGATGTCAACAGGCCGAATGTTTTCACAACATTTAAAAAATAAATGGAATATATTTAAAAAAAGAAATATGCGTATTGACGACCGGAGAGTCCGCCGGAATGAGACGGGATAAAGAAAAGTACAGTTCAGGGAGTCACAAATGTGTGACCTTGCAGCACGCACTATTCCGAATATTCTGAAACGGTTACATTTTTTTCGAATGTATAACTATTCCTGAAGCTGCTTATTAAGTTAAAACAGCTTCAATAGAATTATTACGTTAATAACTATCTGTTTTTTCTTAACTCACCCCCTCAGTTCCCCTTCTCTTGCCAAGAGAAGGGGTTAAGGGATGAGTTCGGGTATGGGGATGGGATATAAGCGGAGCTAACTTTATAAGCGTTTTCCTGAATAAAAATAAAAAAGGGGACTGATAATGAAACGGAGAGAATTTATCAAGAAAGCCGCGGTTGGCACGGGGAGTCTTGCCGTATTGAATTTGTATGATATTATTGAACTGGACAGAGCGGAAGCTTTTCCCACGAGCGGCGGCATGGGTATTGAGGAAGCGCTTTATATTCTCGATAAAGGGAAAGAGAAAAACGTTATGCCGGAAATACGGCCCGAGATACGGGACAATCCGCGCGCTGTTTTTCTTATCGAGACGCATGTCGATGCAGAAAAAGACGAGAGCGGCCACTTTACCGAGGCGGTTCCCCAGCTTCAGGCCGAGGGGAAACGTGTGGCGTCGGAACTTTTCGTCAGGGGCTCGAAAAAAGGCGGTTCCACATTCATAAAACCGAATTTCACCTATGTGTATCCCCATTGTTACAACAGAACAACCGGCGTCTATTCCTCACCGGATTTTATCGTGGGTGTAGCCGGGCATTTACGGGATATCGGGAATCCGAATATCATAACCGGCGAGGGTCCCACCGAAGCGCGTATCCACAGGCTCGGCGGCGCATATGATGCATTCGATCCTGCAGGGATCAATATGATAGAGGCGGGATACGAGAGATTCTCGCATTACAAGAAACATGAAATGAACTGGCTGAAAACCGGAAATTCTCTTGTCTGGAAACAGATTCCCGTATTTCGTCCCATCGCAGATAAGGATAATTTCATGATCAACGTCTCTTCCATGAAATGCCACTTTACCGGATTGACGACGCTCACGGTGAAAAATCTCCAGGGATGTGTTCCCAAGGGATACGGGCAGTTCTGCACGCCCTGGGATGGTGTGGAACAGCAGGCATATCGTGACGGCATACATTTCAAAAGAGATTTCTACAAAGATTTTCACCAGCGTGTGGAAGCCTCGTTTCTTGAACACCGGAAAAAAGGATTCAAACGCTGGGATCCTACCGGCAGTTACACGAAGTACGAAGCAAAAGGCGGCTGGGATGCTTTTAAAAAGGTCAAAAACGATCCCGATGATCTCAATACCTTCATGAAAGACATCGGTTCGCTGATGCAGCACGAAATGTGGCTCCAGCGCGGTCTCGATGCCGCAGATGTAATCAAACCTCAGTTGAATATCATCGAGGGAATTATCGGTTTGGACGGTGAGGAGTTAAACCGTGATGAAATCGGGGACGATCAACTCTGCAATATCATTATCGCCGGATGTTCGCCCTATGAGGTCGATGCCGTTGGGAGCTACATCATGGGCCATGACCCGCGTGAGCTCTGGTATACAAGGGTCGCCAAAGAAAAGGGCCTCGGCGAATGCGATGTCAACAAGATTGATATATACCGGATACGCAACGGCGAAATCGTGCCGGTGAAAAATCTCGCCGATATCAAACGTTTTCGTATCGGCCTCAACTGGGCGCGGAAAAAAGACCCGGATGAACGGCTGTTCTGGTAAGAGACAGGAGCATGAATATGAAACGAAGGAGTTTTCTTAAACACATGGCGGCAGGCACCGGAAGCCTGGCATCGCTGTGTCTCTATGAGATGCTCGAAACAGAAGAAACCGGTGCGTTCACAACCAGCGGAGGAATGGGTATACGCGAGGCGATGTGGCTGGTCGAACAGAAAAAGGAAAAGAATGTCAGGCCCGTGATACGGCCTGAAATTAGGAACAATCCCCGCGCTGTCTTTCTCATCGAAACACATGTGGATGCACAAAAAGATGCGAGCGGACATTTCACCGGGGCTGTTGAGCAGCTCAATTCAGAGGGGAAAGGAATCGCTCAACGCATATTTGTCAAAGGTTCCGGCAGGGGGGGTGTTACATTCATCAAGCCTAATTTTACAAGCGTTCCCGAACATTGTTACAACCGTACGACCGGTGTTTACGCATCTCCCGATTTTATCGCAGGGATGGCGGAACATCTCTATGATCTGGACAATACCAATGTAATCGCCGGCGAATCTCCCATTCCGGCAAGTAATCACCGGCTCGGCGGTATCTACGATGCTCTCGATCCCATCGACCTTCCCTTTATCGAAGCGGGCTACCAATGGTTTACTCACTACGAAAAGGATGAGATAAACTGGCTGAACACCAATAAATCCATTGTCTGGAAAAAAATCCCCTACATCCGGCCGGTTGGCGATGACGATTGTATGCTCATCAATATAGCAACCCTGAAATGCCATCTCACAGCGTTAACAACCCTTTCTGTCAAAAATCTCCAGGGTCTCGTTCCGAAAGGATATGGACAATTGTGCTGGCCGGCGGTTCATGTGGAGCAAAATGCCGAAAGGGATGGATTCGACTATAAAAAGCATTTTCACAAAGATTTCTTTCAGCGTGTCGAGGCATCGTTTCTCAGGCACAGTGCTTCCGGTTTCAAACGCTGGGAGGATAATACCGAACAATTCGGAAGCTATCAACGGTTCGAGGAACTCGGCGGTTATGAGGCTTTCAAAAAAGCGAAAAAAGACAGAGAAATGATGCGTGGCTTTCTCAATGAGGTCGGGAGCCTGATGCGTCAGGAGATGTGGATACAGCGCGGTCTCGATAACGCTGATACTATCAAGCCGGATTTAAATATCATCGAGGGGATAATCGGTCTGGACGGGAACGAGCACGATTGGGGAAAGGTCGGTGAAGATCAGTTGGTGAATATGGTCGTTGTCGGCTGTTCACCCTACGAAGTCGATGCGGTTGGGAATTACATCATGGGCCATGACCCGAGGGAGATATGGTATACGAGAGTAGCCAAAGAACGCGGGCTCGGAGAATGCGACATCAACAAAATTGACGTTAACCGGATTCGGGAGAACGGCGATATCGAACCGGTGAAAAATCTCTCCGAAATCAAACG
Source organism: Candidatus Latescibacter anaerobius SCGC AAA252-E07 (assembly GCA_000403035.1). Lineage (GTDB taxonomy): Bacteria > Latescibacterota > Latescibacteria > Latescibacterales > Latescibacteraceae > Latescibacter > Latescibacter anaerobius. Next base: position 27,406 of record AQSL01000135.1, read on the forward strand.
TCACCCGCTCGGTATCAGTTGGACAATGAACATGAGCGGTGACGGTTCACGAATCAGTTCGGCAGGGGAAGAAGCATCCCCAAAGCTTTTCTGGTAAGCAATACATAATTATAAAATACAGCCCCCCATACCCCCCGAAGGGGGGCTAAAATACTCGAAGACTGCTAGAATAAGTCCCCCTCCGGGGGATTTAGGGGGCCTTGCGAAGCTAACTGGATAAACGTATAATTCAATAAAAAAAATGTGGACAAGAGAGCACAAAAGGGTATATTATTTGTAATATATTTGAAATGTTATGATTTATAATCATACATCATTATTTGCAGTATAATAGGTTCTTAGCATATAAAATTGTATAAGCTCTAGTTATACCAATAAAAAATGAAGAAGAATCTTGATTTTTAATGAGAATAGATACAATTTATGATGAGAGCTTGATAACCCATTTAAGGTAATTAGAATATGGATAAAAAGAAATATGTGTATTGGGAAGATGAGGGTATGTGGCTCGGTTATCTGGTGGAATATCCGGACTATATGACGCAGGGCGAGACATTTGATGAATTGAAGGAGAATCTTAAGGAGATTTATAAAGAGTTAACCAGCGGTTCTATCCCCTGTGTACGTAAAGTATCCGAACTGGAAGTCTCGTGAAAAGAAAAGACCTGATAAGAAAAATCGAGGGGATGGGGTGTGTTTGTCTCGTCCTGATATAAGTTTACACATTAAAGGACAAGGAGGCAAGGTTGAAAGAGAGCCTGAGGATTAATTTTACTGAAGCATTTAAGCTGCATGAATATTAGGCAATTCATAGACAACGATGCCGGTTTGAGGTTTTATCCAGACTGGATAAGATTCCTACTAAATTAGTGATAATTAAAAGATAACAAATTTAAATTAATAATATTA
>AQSL01000136.1 GCA_000403035.1 Candidatus Latescibacter anaerobius SCGC AAA252-E07
CTTGGAAAGAGAGGGGGTTGACCACCCTACTCAGTTCCCCTTCTCTTGCCAAGAGAAGGGGTTAAGGGATGAGTTCGGGTATGGGGAGGGGATATAAGCGGAGATAACTTTATAAGCGTTTTAAAAATTTTTATACCATGGAGAACAGATGCGATGAAAATTGGAATCACTTGTTATCCCACGTACGGCGGAAGCGGAACGGTTGCAACAGAGCTTGGAAGAAATATCGCCAGGCGTGGACATGAGGTTCATTTTATCACTTCTTCTCTTCCTTACAGGCTTTCCGATTTTGTGGAAAATATATTTTATCACGAGGTACAGATTTTCAATTATCCGTTATTTGAATATGTGCCGTATAGTCTTTCTCTTGCCTCAAAAATGGCCCAGGTTGCCCTGAGGGAGGATCTTGATCTTCTCCATGTCCATTATGCCATACCTCATGCAACCAGCGCATATCTTGCGAAAAAGATAATTGCCTCCAGGAAAGACATCCCTGTTATTACAACACTCCATGGTACCGATATTATGCTGGTGGGAAATAATCCCTCGTATTATGACATAACACGGTTTTCAATTGATGAGTCGGATGTCGTAACCGCGGTATCCGACTATCTTAAAAATCAGACACTGTATAGATTTGCAATAAAGAAGACAATAGAAGTTATTCCGAATTTTGTGGATACCGATCGTTTTTTACCTCATAACAGTCATCAGAAGGATTGCAGAAATTGCCTCTGCAGAACCGGCGAAAAAATTATGATGCACATATCTAACTTCAGGCCTGTAAAACGAATTCACGATATTATCGATGTTTTCGAGGGCGTGTCAAAACAAATCAAAGCCCGTCTTATATTAATCGGCAGCGGACCTGAAACGGAAAAAATCAGATCACTTGTTGATAAGAAAGGATTAACAGGCAACGTAGTTTTTCTCGGAAAGCAGGACGATGTAAGCCAGCTTATTCCCTGTGCCGACCTTTATATGCTCCCGTCTTCCCATGAAAGTTTCGGGCTTACCGCGCTTGAGGCCATGAGCTGCGGCGTTCCGGTCATAGGGACATCGGGAAGCGGTATGGATGAGTTTATTGGCGATAATTCCGGCGGATTTCTTTATCCGGTAGGTGATGTACACGCTATGATCGATGGATGTCTTGCAATTCTCGGTAATGCTGATCTGGCTAATGAAATGGGTAAAAAAGGAAGAGAGCATGTGATTAACAATTACAATACTGATCTTATTATTGATAAATATGAAGATCTTTATCGACGTTTAGTCTGAAGAATAGAGTTCCTTATTTTAAGAGGGCGGTGAAAAAGTCATTTTTCACGCACCCTGTAATGAAATATATATCGTTTGTTGCTGTCAAGGGCATGTAAATCAACGCTTCGCGCTGACCCTTGACAGCTTAAATCATAAACCATATAGTTTTTCACAACGCTTTTAATAGGTTTCATTTTTCTCTGAGTTCCTGCGTACCTTTTTTCAATTCATACTTTTCTTCTCGAATACTCTTTATTACTTGAACATTACTGTATGGATTTGATATTTAAAAAAACGAAAGAAATGACTTAAAACGGCTGTAGTTATAAGCATCAATAGGTACGGCAGGGATAGAATTCAGAAGATTCCATCAGGAATAAAGATATCTCTGTAATATCATACTCTTGAGTCATTTTTATGGCTTCTGATTAATGACTCCCGACTTTTTCTGTTAACATGTATAATGAGACCTCATAGTATAATGGTATAACCCGTAATGTTATAAAAACTGTGCGATAATGATCCATAAATTAACATCAAAGAAATTCTCAGGTTACGCAGAAATTATTGATATAAAGAAACTTGAGCATGAGACCCGGAAGCTTCTTTATATTGGTTTTGTCGTTGCAGTTGCGATTCATGCTGCACTGGCGTCATTCATTACGTACACAAGAACGGAAGTGAAAGTTGTTAAACCTATTCAGGTTGAACTGATTGTAAGACGCCCGCGAATGACAAGGCCGTTTTTGATAAACAAAAAGGATATTCTGAAGAGAATGCTTTTGAGAAGAAAGATTATCATGAGAATGCCTTCGGGAAAATTTAAGTTCAAGGCGCCGGTATCCGCTGAGGATTTTATGAAAATCATTGACTCTTTAAAACTGGATATTACTCTTGATGCAGTTACTATTGCAGAAGTGATTGCCGAGATTGATTCGAGTCTTCATGACGAAATTAAGTCTAAATTTGATAAAGACTATTTTTTTGTGGGAGATATTGATTTCAAAGATACAATTGCACGTGAACCGGAAAACGTTATTTCACTGAAGGATGAGCTTCTGACGATTGATAATATCGATTTAGGCGAATACAAAGCACTGGTTATCAAGGATCCGAAAAACAAACAAAACCTCAAAGGATTCGTTTATATACCGGTTGATACATGGGGTTCATCCCTCAGACCTGCGGAAGATGCAAAAGCTGCTATCATTGCCCTTGTGGCAGGCTTTAAAAAATATACGGGAATACAGATAAAAACCGATAAACATATTTATATTGATTCACCGGAAATTTTTGATTATCCTTTTTTATATATTACATCTGATGATTTATTTGATTATACACAGGACGAAATCAGGAGATTCAGAGAATTCATAGCGAATGGCGGGTTTGTGCTGCTCGAGGGTTATAAGAAAGGGTATATGCCCATACGGCAGTTGGTTATGGATTCACTCGGCGATTTTGCTCTCTATCCGGTTCCTGTCGATCATCCGATATATCACACTTTTTTTGATTTTGAAATGGAACCGGAACTCTTTCCAAAAACAGATGAAGTGGACATAACGGATATACTTCCTCTCCAGGGTATATGGTTTGATGGCAGTCTTGTCGGTATTCTTTCAGGGTACGAGATGGGCATCACATGGTCAGAGTATAAGTTCGATAATCCTCTGTTTCGCATAGGAGTGAACATGGTTGTTTTTGCCCTGATTCGGGAGGGGAGTGTTGCAAAGAAGTATATTAACGCTGATGCGCATGCTACAGATACGAATGGTGCTGTTCCATAAATTGTAAATCGTCACAAAGCTGTCAGCAGAACGTGAGTGAATGCTGATAGCCAAAGACTGCAAAAAAGGAGGAAATATGTCTGATACTACCATGAAAGCCGCAATTTATTCCGGTGTCAATACAGTGGAAAATGTTATCCGTCCCATCCCGGAGTTGAAGGACGGTGAGACGCTTATAAAAGTCGAATCAGCCGGGATTTGCGGTACAGACATGGCTATTTTTGCCGGGAAACACCCCCGTGCAAAAGCGCCGCTTATAATGGGGCATGAGGTAGGCGGCATTGTTGCGGAAATTTCCGGAGATGTTCCAAAAGGAGTTGAGATCGGCTCACGGGTAACTTTTTTCCCGCTCATATCATGCGGCGAGTGTTACACATGCCGCAGCGGAAAAACCTATGTGTGCGAAAACTTAAAGCTTATCGGTATTGATACCGACGGCGGCATGGCGGAATATATGGTTGTTCCTTCGGAGTCGGTGATTCCTGTTCCAAATACCTGGAATAAGAACCGGGCGGCTTTGATGGAACCGGTCGCCGTGGCGGTTCATGCAGTCCGGAGATCATCTGTTAAAGTAGGAGATACTGTTCTTGTGCTCGGGGCCGGTATAATCGGGTTGTTGTGCGCACAGATGCTGAAAGCCGCAGGCGCCGCCAAAGTCGTCATAGCCGATTTGATACCAAGCCGGTTAAATATTGCAGCGGATGTGGGACTTATTGCCATTAACCTCAAGGAAGAAGACTTTCATGCACGTACGAAGGAACTGACAGACGGTGTCGGTTTTGATGTCACCATGGAGTGTTCCGGAAGCGCCGGCGCACAACCTCTCACGACCGCCGCAACACGTGTGCTTGGAGAGATTCTCGTGGTCGGTATGCCAAAAGAGCCGCCGCCGGTCGACCTGCGCATGGTAACGTTCAAAGAATTGACCATGGTGGGAACACGTGTCTATGAGAGAGATGATTTTGTCAGGGCAATCGAACTTGTTGAAGAGGGCAAAGTCAATGTTGACCGGATGGTAACGCACGAATTTCCCGTTGCAAAAATAAAAGAGGCATTCGAGGTGATGGCGAAGGGTGAGGATTCGCTGAAAGTATTGATAACATTTTGATGTAAATAAAGCGTTCAGCATTCAGCTATCAGCTTAAAGATTATTAATTTTTCAGCTCATAGCAGGCAGCAAAATGCCTTTCATTACATTAATAACATTTTAACCTATAGAGACTACTCACCGCTTGTCAGCCAGGATATATATACCTGATGAAACAGAATTGCCATCATCATCTTTTCAATTCCAAACAAATGAATGAGTTCCGGGCTCTATATGTTCAGACACAAGATCGCGCACCTTTTGATCCATGATGTTGTAAATGATAAGCGTGTTGATATCTGAGGAAGGAAGGATAAATTCGATTGTTATATAAAGATTAAAAGGGTTAGGAAAAGTTTGGTACTATATGAATATCTACTTTTAAAAAATTTGCAATTATTCAAATATGTTCTATTTTAACATTTCCCCATTTTTTACTTAAATATTCAGCCACTAATCTACGATGACAATGGTCAGGTTTCTCTTCACTACATAATAAGCATGCATTATCCAATATATCATTAGTAATTTTTTTCTCTATTTTTCTTTTCTCAATTAAATCAATAAAATTTTTTTCATATACTGACCAGTCTCCACCATTATTTTTATATTCATCTAAAATATCTTTAGTAGGAGCAAGCTCAGGCATGTGGATATAATCTATATCACATATTGTTTTAAGAAAATAACGCAAGTCGTCCTTTTTTGCAAAACCTGCTAACTGTGAAACATTATTTAATCTAATATCAATAACACGTTTTACACCAGCATTGTACAACTTAGTAAAGAACTTTTCAGCTTTTTTTTTTGGTGAAACCAATTGTAAAGATTTTAATATCTCTCATGATTTTTTATTCTCTACCGGTATTAATGTTTTTGATGTATACGCTATTTTTTCACCTTGTATATCATAAGCTTTTTCTATTCGTTCTTCTGTACTAGAGAATAAATCTCCTTGTTCCTGAGGAATACTAAGAGTTTTCATTAATCTTTTTTCTGCATCTGAATTATTCTCAATTTCACCATTTTCTAAAATATGTTTAATTTCAATGTCATATTGACGCATATGTCTGCATATCAGAATAGTTCTGTGACATATAATAGGATCTTTCTCTGCGCACATAATTGCAATTCGGTTAGATTCCATTTCTATCAATAATCTGTCAATTCCCTGGTGAAACTGGAATGTATTTGAGATACTACTGTATTGTACCTTACCATTAATGAAACAATCCGGATCATTGCTTCTTGGTCCAAGTTCTTCACCAAGAAAAAAGTATTTGATGTTGTGATTTTTCAATTCTTTTTCAAGTGTTTCTTGATTAAACTGTGGATTAAATTTGCTGTATGGTTGAGAACGAACATCAAAAACAACGGCAATGTAATGCATAGATACCAAGTCGATAAATTTCTCTATTGTATGATTCGAATGGCCAATTGTGTATAACTCATTTGACATATTAGTTGTCTCAATTGTCATTAAAGATTTAATACAGCGGCTACAAGCTTGTAATCGAAACCATAAAATGGTCTACCGAGACTAATACAAAGAAACAAATCATTTTTATCAATATAGTATATTTCGTTTTTTTTATTAAGAAATTTTTTTTCAATTACAGGATCAGTAATCGTTAATCGATAATTTATCCCTTTAAAGAAAAAGTCTGCCCAAACCCTTTTCGAGTCACTATAATCTTGATTTTTGTAGCCTACAATAAGTGATAATGAAATTGGCTTAATTAATAATAATGAGGAAAATATTTTTTCTTCTGTTATTTCTTGCGGAATTTTATCGTTTTTCCCTTTTTGTGAAGAATAACCATTTATCCATAGTGAATCAACATCATCACAAAGTTTTTCTAATTCTTTAATTTTTAGAAATCCATTTTTAATCCATTTTTGCCTATCATCAACAAGATAATTTTCCGTCTGATAGGAATTAGGACTATGTTTAGTTAAGGGAATAATTATTATATCCAGTAACTTTGGTTTCTTCCAATATTTATAACGAATTTCATTAGGACGTAATTCTTCTGTAGGTCTTTTACTAACCGGTCTGATCCATCCACCAATCTTATTATCGAGTAACTCTTTGCCAGCTACACAACAACCCAAAAGTTTTCGGGATTTAGCAAGACAAACGATATTTTTTGTAAAAGGCATATGAATAGCTCTTTATAATATTATATTTATCCAAATAATTAGATATAAAAAATATTACAGTGCACACTTTAGTATTATATAGCAAGAAATAAAAAAAAGTCAATAATTATATTTTTGCCTTATTAAAGGGTACATTTGGTGGAAAGAAGTAGAAGATAAATATTATTTGTAAGAAGTAATAAAATATGGGGAAATATCTATATTCAAGACCTGCTGTGAGTATGAATCTTGATGAAAATCCAGCGCCTTTTAAAGATTATTATTAAGAATATCGCTTATCCAGTTAACTCAGCAAAACTTCCTATATCCACCGGGGAGGGGCTTTTTTTGCAGTTTTCAAGTATTTTGGCCCCGCTTCTGGAAGTATGGGGGGCTGTATTTAACACAAATTCTTGTTTACTGTTTTAACTGGATAGGCCTACTATATCATCACAATTTCATTTTTAATGCGGAGCTTTCGAGCACTTCCTTGTTGAGCACATGCTTGGGCGGTTTCCCATCGAGGAATGCCATGAAATCGTCCATAATCATGCGCCTGATTTCCCATCCGCCTTCCTCGCTGTACCAGGCAAAATGCGGTGTGCAGATGACATTGTCCATGTCGAGGAACCCGTATTCCTCGGGCGGAGGTTCGCCCTCGTGCACATCCAGGCCCGCTCCGGCGATGACTCCTTCTTTAAGAGCCCTGATAAGGTCGGAGGTTTTGACAACCTGACCCCGTGCGGTATTGACGAGAAAAGCGTCTTTTTTCATCAACGAGAGCTTTTCGTAGTTGATAAAATCCCTGGTTTCCACTGTTACGGGGACATGCAGAGAGACAATATCCGACTGTTTGAGAACATCATCGAGCGGGATATGCCTGACTCCCAGCTCTGCAAGCTCCTTTTCAGGTTTATAGGGATCGCAGGCGAGGATGTTAAAACCGAAACTTTTTATCTTTTTAATAACATGCGAGCCGATGTTTCCACAGCCGATGATGCCGAGATTTTTCCCTTTGTAACTGTGAACGGGATATATATCGTGGTATGCCCAGTTTCCCTTGCGGGTGGAATTCCTGAAAAACGTGCTCTGCATGAGAAGCTTATGGTAAGTCGCCAGTATGAGCATGACAGCATGTTCGGCGACTCCCTCGCAAAAAGCGGTCGCCTGGTTGGCAAAGATTATCCCGTTGTCGGTCGCCGCCTGAACATCGACTTTATCATATCCGATACCGTGCCGTATGAGGACTTTTGTTTTGTCGAGCGATTCAAAAATCTCCCGTGTCATGGGTGTCATATCCACCACGAGAAAATCGGCGTCCCCGCATTTTTCAATGACTTCACCGGGTTGCGCGAATTTTAATTGATATGCCTCGAAATGCACGCCGATTTTAGCGCATTCTTCCTTTTCCCACTCGAGGTCTTTTTCTACATAATCAACTACTTTGTAAACGATTTTGTCGGTCATACACTACAACTCCTTTAAAAAATTATTTATCAATGTATTATACATTTTATGTATCTAAACTAAAATATTATCAACATTTTTTCAAGTAAAATCTGTATATACACCATTAAGTATTGCATTTAAAAAATGTAAACCTTTCGTTTCAAGCAATACTGTTACTGCGAATATATAATAAACGCTCGAGCATCTCCGAAATATATTTTTATATAACATATTGAATATAAAGATATAACTAAAATTGCCAAGAAAATATGAATGGAGAGTCAGAATAAAAAAGTATCATCAGGTGTATAAAGATAACCGCAGAAAAAATCGTCCGGCATAATTGAATTCTGCACCATGAGCTGAAAACCGTACGTTTTTTTCTTGAATTTTTTAATTTTGAATTCATGGGAAGAAGAAATGGGGTAAGGCCGGTAGCAAACACTTCTTGACCCTTTCCCATGATAATATTATCTTATAGAATTACTTTTATAATGAAGAAACGGTATATAAAAAGGAGTGATGCAACCTTACATTGGCAGATACGGGAAATGAATTCAGTTTTGAGGTTGTCCGGACCTGCCCTGTCACAGGCGCAAGGGCCGGAGTCCTGACAACACCGCATTCGGTCGTGGAAACACCGGTTTTTATGCCGGTCGGGACACAGGCAACCGTGAAAACCATGTCTCAGCAGGAACTCGAGGCCATAGATGTACGTATAATACTTGGGAATACGTACCATCTTTATCTGCGCCCCGGACCTGATCTCGTCCGTGAGGCGGGCGGGCTGCATGAATTCATGGGCTGGAAAAGGTCTCTCCTCACCGATTCGGGCGGTTTTCAGGTTTTCAGTCTCAATGATCTGAGAAAGATCGACAGAGAAGGTGTCACCTTTCGGTCGCATATCGATGGTTCGAGTCACCTTTTTACGCCTGAACGTGTTATGGAAATCGAGCATGATCTCGGCGCCGACATTATCATGGCTTTTGATGAGTGCATACCGTATCCCGCGACCCGTGAGTATGTGACGAAGTCTTGTTTGACAACCGGGGAATGGGCTGAAAGATGCAGCGGCACTCATGCGAAACTGAACGATGGCTCGCAGGTGCTTTTCGGTATCTGTCAGGGAAGCGTGTATCCCGATCTCAGGGAGAATGTTGCACGGAGGCTGGTCGACATGGATTTCTGGGGATATGCCATAGGTGGACTCGCGGTTGGCGAACCCAAAAAGCACATGTTTGAAATGATCGAGGTCACCAACGCTGTTTTACCCCGGAAGAAACCGAGATACCTGATGGGAGTAGGATTCCCGGATGATATCGTTGAGGCGGTTTCAAGAGGTGTCGACATGTTCGATTGTGTAATGCCGACACGAAACGCCCGTAACGGCACGGTTTTCACCCGGCATGGAAAGGTTGTTTTGAAAAATGCACATCAGGCGCGAAAGTTTGTGCCTATTGACCCGGAATGTCAGTGCCCGGTATGCAGAAATTATACGAAAGCGTATATCAGGCATCTTTTTCAGACCGGAGAAATTCTTGCGCCGCGTCTGGCAACTCTGCACAGTATATATTTTTATGTTACGACAATGCGTGAGATGCGCAAAGCGATAATTGAAAACAGGTTCCCGGAGTGGCGGGAAGAATTTTTAAGCACTTACAGAAATGAGGATAAGTCGGATGAATTTTGAATTAATCTCGACAGCATTTGCGCAAACAGAAAAAGCACCGAGAGGCGGCGCTCCTATGTGGCCCATGCTTATAGCGCTTTTTGCTGTATTTTATTTCTTTATTATACGGCCACAGAAAAAAAAGCAAAGTGATACTCAGTCAATGATGAATACGCTTTCAAAGGGTGATCGGATAATAACAATCGGGGGTATTTGCGGTACAGTTGTAAACATAAAGGAAAAAAAGGATGCCAAGGGTGATAATGATATTATTGTTTTAAAGGTGTCCGATACTACAAAGATTGAAATGATCCGGTCGAGCATTGCGAAAGTACTTCCGAAAGAAGGAGAAGCCAAGAAGGTATAAAAAATGACGTATAAAATTCATACATACGGCGACCCTGTTTTGAGGAAAGACGCAGAGCCTGTAACCGATTTCGACCGTAATATCCGCGGCATTGTGGAGAATATGATCGAGACCATGTACAGGGATAACGGGATAGGGCTGGCAGCGCCTCAAATAGGGATTTCAAACAGAATTGCTGTTATCGACCGTTCCTTCGGCGAGACGGTAGATGATGTTATCGTGCTGATAAACCCTGAAATACTTGAAACAGAGGGCGAATGTACTTTGGAAGAGGGTTGCCTTTCGGTTCCGGGAGTGTATGAGGATGTTGTGAGGCCCGAAAAGATACTCGTCCGATTCCAGGATATTGAAGGCAACGTTCATGAAACCGATGCGGATGGTATGCTGGCAAGGGTTGTCCTGCATGAATCGGATCATCTCGATGGGATTCTTTTCGTGGACAGGCTCAGTGCTGTCAAGAGGAGATTACTGGCAAAGACGCTTCGCTCTTTAAAGGAGGAAGACGAGAACGCTTGATGCGAATCATTTTTATGGGTACTGCCGAATTCGGTGTGCCCACACTCAAGGCGCTTCATGAGAAATATGGTGTGGTGTGTGTGGTGACAGGATGTGATACCCGAAAAGGGCGCGGCAGAAAACTGCAGCCCACGCCGGTACGGAGTGCTGCAGAAAATCTCGGATTGGATGTCCTGACACCGGTTGACCTGAATGATCCCGAATTTATCGAAGAACTTGAAGCATATAAAGCAGACCTTTTCTATGTAGTTGCTTTCAGGATACTGCCGAAAAAAGTGTTTACCATGCCTTCCGGGGGTACGGTCAATCTTCATGCATCCCTTCTTCCTGATTATCGGGGCGCTGCACCTATTAATTGGGCAGTTATCAACGGTGATGAGGAGACCGGGCTTACGACTTTTTATATAGAAGAAACGGTCGATACCGGTGATATTATTTTGAATGAAAAGATTTCTATCGGACAGGATGAAACAGCCGGAGAGCTTGCCGGAAGAATGAAGATAATCGGGGCATTTCTCTCCCTGGAAACAGTGGAAATGATTGAGAATAATAGAGCCCATAGAAAGCCCCAGCCCTCTATCACTGCGAGGCCTGCGCCAAAACTGTATAAAGAAGACGGCCGTATTGACTGGTCAAAGGATGCACGGACGATACACAATCATGTTCGCGGCATGAATCCATCACCCGGTGCATTTACTCAATGTACGAAAGGTCCGCTGAGAATACACAGAACGAGTGTCGTTGATGAAACCTCTCACGGATCATCCGGCCGCGTTATCGAGTCCTCGCGGAAAGGCGGTTTTGTTGTTTCCTGCGGAAGGGGAAGTCTCAGGATTCTGGAAATTCAGCCGCCCGGGAAGAAAGCTATGGACGGCGCAAGTTTTGTTCGCGGTTACCGGATTGAAGAAGGATTGTATATAAACGAAGTATGAAGTATAACGTATAAATAGAAACAATTTCATTAAACGTTGAAATTATTGTTTCCGGAGGTGATTATAATGTTTTTCTGGGATCCGACATTTATAATAATGATTCCCGGGTTGATTCTGACCTTGTGGGCACAGGCAAAGGTAAAGTCTGCCTTTAAAAAATTCAGCAAGGTTGGCGCACGATCAGGTATTACCGGCGCAGAGGTTGCCCGTCGCATATTGAACAGTAACGGGCTTTCCGGTGTCGGTATCGAACCCGTTCGAGGACAGCTTACCGACCATTACGATCCAAAATCAGGCGTGCTCAGACTCTCTGAAAACGTGTATGATTCACAGAGTATTGCGGCGCTCGGTATCGCTGCTCATGAGGCCGGACATGCAGTGCAGCATGGCGTAAATTATTCGGCGCTTGTGCTCAGAACAGCAATTGCCCCGGCGGCTGCGACCGGTTCACAACTGGGGATATGGCTGTTCATGATAGGGATGGTTCTCGGATTCTTTACCCGTACACCGATGACATGGCTCCTCGATGCCGGTATTATCCTTTTCACCGTTGCCGTATTTTTTACCTTTATTACCCTGCCGGTGGAGTTTAATGCATCGAAAAGGGCGATTATAGTGCTGGAACAGGGTGGTTTTTTGACACAGGACGAGCTCCCGAAGGCAAAAGCTGTACTCAACGCCGCTGCATGGACGTATGTTGCTGCAGCCGCAACCTCCGTTCTCATGCTGCTACGGCTTATTATCCTCCGCAACAGCAGGGACTGAGGGAATTATGAATGGTGAATGATGAAGTAATCGGATTAAATGTGCTCTTGCCCGGAAAGAAGCGAAAGAAAGCTTATACCGGTTAAAGGTACCCGAAAAATTGTCACTTGTTTCAAATAATTAGGGTACATTTTCTTATTGAGGAAGCAGATGAAATTAGTGCAATAATTACGTTAATTATTAAAAAAGCAAAGAATAATAAAGAGTCATGAGTCGTAACGGCTTTTTTCACAATTCATAATTCACAATGCAAAGGCGTCGTATGTGCGGAATTTTTGGGTTTGTTGGTAAAGGTTTTTCACCGGATGTTCTGGTTGAGGGAATACGGAGACTGGAATACAGAGGATATGATTCATGGGGAATAGCGGTAAATGGCAACGGAAATGGTACTAAACTCTTTATTCACAAAGCCGCAGGAAGGATTCCCGCATCACTTCCCGAAGATATCCCGGATAACGGCGTAAGCGGCATTGCACATACCCGATGGGCTACCCATGGAGCTCCCAGCACCGAGAACGCTCATCCGCACACAGATTGTTCCGGGAAGCTTGCAATTATCCACAATGGCATAATTGAAAACTATAAATCACTGAGACAGAAACTCCGGAAACTCGGCCACACATTTAAAACTGAAACCGATTCTGAAGTTATCGTGCATCTGGTAGAACAGTTCAAAAATGAAGGCCTTGATTTACGTCTTGCTTTCATCGAAGCGCTTAAGAGTATGGAAGGAGCGTATGGGCTTGCGCTCATATCCGGTGATCAGCCGGAATCGATTCTGATTGGAAAGATGGGAAGCCCTATTGTTATCGGGCAGGGAGACGGTTTTAATCTTCTTGCCAGCGATCCATCGGCTATCATACCGCATACCAGATATGTGGTTTATCTCGATGACGGCGAATGTGCGGAGTTAAATGCTGACAGATTCGAAAGTTTCAAGCTTGATGAAAGCATAACTGTCAAGGAAGTTGAAAAACTTACGTTTAATCTCAAGGAGGTTGAAAAAGGCGGTTATCATCATTTCATGGAGAAGGAAATTCACGAGCAGCCACAAAGTATACAGGACAGTATGCGCGGCCGTATTTACCGTAGAGAAGGTTCTATCAAGCTTGGCGGGATTGATGAAACGATACTCCTGAAAACGAAAAGAATTAAGATTATTGCCTGCGGAACGAGCTGGCATGCCGGAATTATCGGAAAATATATGTTCGAGGTGCTGGCGGGAATACCTACGGAGGTGTGTTATGCCGCCGAATTCCGATATGCGGATCCGGTTATTGAACAGGACACGCTTCTCATCGCAATTAGCCAGTCCGGTGAAACCGCAGATACTCTTGCAGGAATCCGTGAGGCAAAAAGTCTTGGGGCCCCGGTATTGGGCATCGTGAATGTGGTTGGCAGTTCCATAGCACGTGAGTGCGGACAGGGGGTGTTCCTTCATGCCGGCCCGGAAATCGGAGTGGCTTCCACGAAAGCGTTTACAAGCCAGGTGGTTGTTCTTTACCTTCTTGCCTTAGAAGCGAGCAGACTGAGAGGCATGTCTCTCCGGGACGGCCTTCTTTGCATCGATGCGTTAAAAAAACTCCCCGAGCAGGCGGAAGAAACCCTGAAACTCGACAGTTTCATTGCATCGATTGCTCAGGAGTATGCAGGCTATAAGAATTTTCTTTATATCGGACGTCTCTTTGAATACCCGCTTGCACTCGAGGGCGCCCTGAAACTGAAAGAAATATCCTATATACATGCGGAAGGTGTTCCCGCCGCCGAGCTTAAACACGGGCCTATTGCACTGATCGATGAAAAAATGCCGGTGGTTGTTCTTGCCGCTCAAAAAAGTATTCTCAATAAGATGATTTCCAACGTTCATGAGATAAGAGCACGCGGGGGAAGAATTATATCTATCGTCAGTGAAGGTACGGATAAACTGGAAAGTATATCGGAACATGTCATAACAATACCTTCGACAATCGATCCGTTAGTTCCTGTTCTTGGTGTGATTCCTCTTCAACTTCTTGCGTATCATATCGCTGTGGAATGCGGCTGCGATGTAGACCGCCCGAGGAATTTAGCGAAAAGTGTAACGGTGGAATGAGAGAGAAGATACTCCGGGAAAAATTGGCAGCGGGCAGTACAGGACTCACTATTCGTGTTGAATGTAAATGTAAAGTTACTTCAATGGGTGAAAGCTCTAACTGAGGAGTTCATTGTATGCACATTATACTATTCGAGGACAACCATTGTGAAAACCTTTATCCTCTCGGATTATTTTGCCCGGTTTATGACCTGAAAATCGGGTCATGGACATTACATGACATGGTTGAACTTCTCACTATTCCTGTTGTCACCGTAATCCGTGATCATTTCCATCTCGACGGAAAAAAAGATACCGATTATGAAATCACGAAACGTGAACCGCTCCTGTTTTTGAATGCCTCGATTGAACCCTCCGTCACATACCTGGATACATTACAAGACCTTATCCGTTCCAACGATCCGTTTATTACAACAAGCGGGAATCGTGTTGCCGCTGCGCTGATTCCGCCGGGAAAGGAAATTCCCGAGACTTTTTCTCCTCAGGATATAACCCCCTTTTTGCTGGAAATGGAACTGCCGCTTGAGCGGGAAATGTTCAAGACAATCGACTGGCCGCATGAGGTTATTGGCTCCCATTTGCGGTTATGGGATGCAAACATTGAAAAAATAATCGAAACCGGTACGTATACGGAAAAGGAGCCGGGTTTTTTTATCGGAGAAAATGTGGAACTGGCGCCATCTGCCGTTATTGAAACAGCGCACGGCCCGATTATTATTGACAGCGGGACAAAGGTCATGCATTTTACCTATCTTGAAGGGCCGATTCATATCGGGATGAATTCTCTGGTATTAGAGCATTCGTCGATAAAGGATGTTACTTCAGTCGGAACGCACTGCAAGATCGGCGGTGAAGTAGAGGCATCTGTGATAGATTCCTTTTCCAACAAACAGCACCATGGATTTCTCGGTCATTCGTGGATAGGTACGTGGGTTAATCTCGGTGCGGGCACTTCATCGAGCGACCTCAAAAACACGTACGGTAACATTCGGGTTGATTATGGGGGAAATAAAACCGAAACCGGCATGCAGTTTCTCGGTTCGGTAATCGGCGATTATGCAAAAACCGCAGTCAATACATCTCTTTTTACCGGTAAAATGGTGGGTGTATGCAGCATGATTTACGGAACAGTTACGACAAATGTGCCGAGTTTCTCAAACTATGCCCGGAGCTTCGGCCAGGTTACCGAAATAAGTTTTGAGCAGGTTGTTAAAACCCAGAAGCGCATGTTCTTACGACGCGGTACTGAACAAACCGATCGTGACATCTATCTCATGAAACGTGTGTTTGAAATGACCCGTCATGAACGAACCATGAATGAAGAACAGATCAATTTCTAACCACTACAACTCACAAAGATACGTTCTCTTCATGGGATGCAAAGGGTGTATATATCCTCACCGAATTTCAACGAATGTGCAATCATGGTTCAGACAATCAACGAACCAATGAGTATGTAAAATAGTTTCCTCAAAATCATACAAATAAATGAAAGTGTTTCGTTTATGAATTGAAAGGTAATTGCATGAAAAAATGGTATGTGGGAGTAGATTTAGGAGGAACCAATGTTCGTTCGGGACTGGTTGACGAAGAAGGAAACATAGAAAGCCGGGATAAAAGAAAATCTCTTCCCCGGGTATCGGCCGAGGCGCCGGTAAAACAGATCGTTGATTCGATAACGAAAGTCGTTCATGAGGGTGGAGTACCTTTTTCGGATATCAGGGGAATAGGCATCGGTTCACCGGGTCCGCTCAGCGCAAAGGAAGGTAAAATACTGAAAGCCGGGAATCTTCCGCACTGGGATAATTTCCCGCTCGCGGCGGTTATAAAGGAAAAGGTTGGAGTTAACACGTATATACAGAACGATGCCAATTTATTTGCCTATGGAGAATGGTGGAAAGGCGCCGGACAGGGTATGGATGATTTTTATGCCATTACTCTCGGAACCGGGATTGGAGGCGGCGCTGTCTGCGGGGGGAAACTCCTTACCGGTTTTAACGACAATGCGTCCGAAATCGGGCATACATCCATTGATTATAACGGTCCCCAGTGCTGGTGCGGGCAGAGAGGTTGTCTCGAACTGTATTCGTCTGCCACGGGTCTTGTACGGATGACAAACGAAGCTCTGGTGAACGACCATATAAAATCTTCCCTTGAAATGTATCGTGGTAAACCGGAAGAGCTGAATTCGAAGATTATTTTTGAGGCTGCGCAAAACGGTGATGAATTTGCACGGGCAATGTTTGATAAGGCGGGTTATTTGCTGGGTTTGGGTATTGTAAATGCGCTCAATTTTCTCAATTTCGAGAGGATTGCCATTGGCGGCGGCCTTGCGCAATCAGGCGACCTGATATTTGAACCCGCCCGTCGTGCCCTTTCAGAACGGGGGTTCAGTTCGTACAACTACCTGGTGAGTATCGTCCCCGCAGCCATACCTGATGAGGCCGGTATACTGGGAGCTGTAAAGATGGTTATCGACATGGAGGTAGGTTCCTGAAACTCATATTTTCTCTTTTAATTCTGGTATGTGCCGTTTTTGGTACTGTACAGAGCGCTTTCTCGAGCGAGGCGCTTCACTTTTCTCCGATTGTTTCACCATATAACTCGGATAACGGCACCGGCAGAGAATCCAGTCAAAACAACGACGTAATCACAATAACCGGTGACAGTCTCCGGGTTTCTTCATACCTGCGGGTGAAACCATCGACCGCAATGTACCATTCTCTCTTTTTGCCCGGATGGGGACAGATAAACAACGGAAAAAAGAAAAAAGCCGCATTTTTTATCCTGGCTGAGATGGTTTGCATCGGCGGGTATCTCTATGTAAATTATGATATCAGACATGGCGATTATACCGCATGGGAAAAGGATAATCTTCGAACCGACAGGAATACGTTTCTCTTGTACTGGATAGTTTCCAAGTTTTTCGGGATAGTTGATGCGTATGTTGATGCACAGTTTGCGGATTATAATGTCCGCGATATAACGCCGGCAGACCTGAAGAAAGATTGAATTGTTCCCGTGTAAAATATATATCATGCTGTAAATAATAGCTTTCCTCATATTATTATATACATTTTTTATTGATTATTCATACATTTTTGCTTTTCCATATACAAATTGAACAGAACAAGAAATTCAACGATACTATTGGGTACTGTCAAAAATGTCATGAAAAAATGAAAAAACCGTGGAAATGACGTAACCGTTGAAAAGTCTTTGACTTTACACCAGTTACTTGGAAAAACGTTGCACGTTTTCCCACATTCCCACAGCTTCAACAACTATTGACATAAGAATTTGTTTTTATATCATGTAAAGTCCCCCTCCGGGGGATTTAGGGGGCTTATGAAAAAAGGGAGACCATGTGAATTTTTCCAAATTAATAAAAAAACAAATACTTAAGAATATAATAGTGCAAAACTTTTGACAGAACTGTACTATCCGACAGGGGGATACCATGAAACGACGTACATTTATCACCGGTACTGTCGCCGGAACAGCGGGTTTGTTAACCGGTTCATGTGCCAGAAAACCTTCCGGCCCGGAGAAGAAAAAGCTCTTCAGCTTTCTCCATTTTTCAGATGTCCATGTCCAGCCCGAAAAGGGCGCCGCCGAGGGTTTTCTTATGGCGATAGAAAAAATGAATTCCCTTAGACCTGATTTTGTAATCAGCGGCGGAGACCTTGTGATGGATACCCTGGAGGCCGATGAACAACGTGCGGTTATGCTCTATGATTTATATATCGACTGCCGGAAGAAATTCACGGTGCCTGTCTATGATGTCATGGGTAATCACGAGGTTTTCGGACTTTTTGTTCCGGATAAAGTTTCTTTGAATCATCCTGAATGGGGAAAGGAGATGTTCAAAAAACGGATCGGAAACGGTGCAACGTACCGGAGTTTTAATCATAAGGGCGTACATTTTGTGCTTCTCGATTCTATCGGAATAGAAAAAGAAGAGGATAGTCCCGCATCCCGGTACATAGGCGAAATCGGTTCCGAACAGATGGCATGGCTGAGAAACGATCTGGCAGGTATTGAATCAGGTATGCCTGTTATCGCTGTTGCCCACATCCCGCTGTTTTCGCTGTATGAACAGATTATTTCCGGTCCCACCGCCCAATGGAGTCGTAGCGGCGTTATCACCGATGGCAAGGAATTGTATGATCTGCTCGTTCAGTACAACTTTCTGGGTTTTTTGGAAGGGCATATACATGTGAACGAACTCTACCGGTATAAAGGAGCAAACATTATTGATACAGCCGCCATATGCGGTGCATGGTGGAACGGGCCCCATGACGGTCATCCCGAGGGATTCAATCTGGTGCATGTCTTTGAGAATGAGATTGAAACCGAATATATTTCGTATGGATGGGATGCAGCACAATACTCTGTATAATAACAGGAGAAATTTTTTTAACGAAGCACCTTATTTTTCTGAAATTTTTTGCATCTTAGCATCGTCTTACTATAGAGAGGATAGATTTTATGAAAATAAAAATAGCATGGAATTCTTTAATCCTTTTACAACAGTTTAGAGGAATCTGAATACTCCGGGGAAAAGGAGAAAATTATGAGAAATTCTCGTCTTTTCATGGTGTGCGTTGTAGTATGTTCGGTTCTGTCCGTCCGGATTGCATGGACAGATACGAATTTTGGCGAAAAAGTTGTGATTAAGTTTGGCCGGACAGTTCGTGATGCTGTATGTTTCGGTGATGATGTCTATGTTTTTGGCACGGTAAGAAATGATGCGGTATCAATCGGCGGTGATGTTATTGTTGAAAGGTATGGCTGTGTCAACGGGAATGCGGTATCAATCGGCGGTGATGTCTATGTAAGAAATATGGGTGAGATAAAGAAAGATATCGTCAGTATCGCGGGGAAGACCTATGTTGATCATGGCGGCATTGTTCGCGGCAAAAATGTATCTTTGTATCCCTCTGACTTTTTTAACGGTGATTTTCCTGGAAATATCCTCAAGATTCTCGTTTTTGGGCCTGTTATCGGTTTGTTCGGTTTCATCGGGTTTATTATCTTTTTGTTTGTTTCTCTCTTAAAGATGCTCTTTTTTCTCGCATTGGCAGTGATTATTACCTACTTTTTCCCCAAAAATGTATCCACCATGGCTGATTTTACCGGCAAAGAATTCTGGAAATGCTTTTTCCTCGGGCTCGTGGCAATCATAATCATACCTTTCCTGTCTCTTGCCCTTTTGATTACCATACTTGGTATTCCGCTCATACCGGTTCTTTTTGTATTTCTTTTTATTGTCTATCTGTATGGAATGATAGGTATATCTCTGTGGATCGGTCAATTAATTCCGGGAGCTGAAAAAAGGTCTGCTATTTTCAATGTCGTTATCGGTGCACTTATACTGAGTATGATAAAACTAATCCCGGCAATCGGGTTTTTGTTGAAGTTTGCTATTCTTGCGGTTTCATTCGGAGTAATTATATTCACACGATTCGGAACGCAGAGTACAACAACTGCTTAACAAAAAAGTGCGTGTAAAAATGGTAGCATGAAACTCAGATGATTGCGGATACATTCATGTATACGGTTTATGAAAGAAAAGTGCCGGTGGGAGACAAATTGTTAATCTCCTGTCGGCGCTTGTAGTATATAATTCGGTGTACAGAAAAATTTCTTTAGAGATTTACTCCGGATTGGTTAATGATCGTTTCATGCCATGTGAATTGTATCAGGTTTTTATCCCGTCAGCTTCAATCATAGCAAACAATTCGTCTACAAGTCTGTTTTCCGGAATCTTTGATATTACCACGCCTTTCCTGAATAAAAGGCCGAAACCTTTGCCGCCCGCTATACCGTAGTCTGCCTCGCGTGCCTCGCCCGGTCCGTTTACAACACAGCCCATTACCGCAATAACGAGCGGTTTTTTCAGGGAAGATGCACGTTTCTCGACTTCTTCCGCCAGTGAAATAATGTCAATTTCTGTGCGGCCGCAGGTTGGACAGCTTATCACTTCTGCGCCGGAAGACCTGAGTCCCATGGCTTTGAGAATATATATTCCTGTTTTTACTTCAGCTACCGGGTCGGCTGTCAATGATACCCGTATCGTGTCGCCGATGCCATAAGCAAGAATTGCTCCGATGCCACAGCATGATTTTACTGTGCCGTATTGTAAGGTTCCGGCTTCGGTTATGCCTATATGAAGGGGATAATTCCTTTTATCAGCGAAAAGGATGTTGGCTTTTATCGTATCAGGGACATTGGATGATTTAATCGAAACACAGATATCCTGAAAACCCATTTCATCCATGATATCAACTTCCCCGATAGCGCTCTTTACAAGCGCTTCGGGAGTCGGATGACCGTACCGGTCAAGAATTTCCTTTTTGAGTGAGCCGGAATTTACACCGACACGTATTGGCACTCCATGCTCAACGGCAGCACGGACAATCTCCTGAACTTTTGATGGCGACCCGATGTTGCCGGGATTAATGCGCAGCTTGTCAATACCCGCTTCAATTGCCTGTATTGCCAGATCGTGTTTGAAATGGATGTCGGCGACAAGCGGGAAATCAACCTCCTGCCTTATTTCAGCGAGCGCTTTTGCCGCCTCAGAATTCGGAACGGCAATACGAACAAGGTCACATCCTGCAGATGAAAGGGCTCGTATCTGATCCACGGTTGCCTTTATATCGCATGTATCGGTATTTGTCATGGACTGGATGGAAACCGGGTTCCCTCCGCCTATTTTCAAATTTCTGACAGTAATACATCTTGTGTCTTTTCTCGTATACATGGGCATGATTTACCTTTTCAGCGTTACAACGGTTACCCCAAAACTTCCCTCGTTCCAGTTACCGAGTCTCCATGATTTGACATATTCATGCTTTTCGAGATATTTTCCGATCTTATTCCTCAATGCACCTGTCCCTTTCCCGTGGATTATGTGCGCAGTCTCAAATCCCGAAGTGTGAAGAGTGTCAAAAAATATTACGAGCGCATCACGTGCTTCATCAAAAGTCATGCCTCTGAGATCGATTTCCTGCGAAGAAGGTTTCGAAGAGCGGACATTTATATGTATAGTTTGTGTTTTTTTCTTTTTGGGTAGTTCGCTGAGTGAAAGATCCTTACGGTTCACAATAATGGTTGCCTTGCTTTTACCGGCACGAATACGCGCCTTCTCACCATCATCCAGTACCTCCTCGACCACTGCATCAGTCCCGATGCTTTCAACCCAGACTGACATGCCATGTTTTATGGTAACGACCGGTCTCCATTTTTTCTTCACTTTTTTATGAGATATATGGGTTGCCTTTTCCTTTAAAACCGAGGTTGTTTCTTTTAAATCGGCTTTTGCCGCAAGGATTGATTCCCGTGAAGCTTTCTTTTCCCGCAGAGATTTGATAATCGATTCTATGCGGCGGTTTGTACTTTCAACTATTTCCTGTGACTCTGCGAGGGCTTCCGAAAGCAGTTCCTGTTTACGGGCGGTAATGGTTTCCAGTTCAGTTTCAAATTTCTCTTTTGCCGTTTCCATTTTTAACCGTTCGGATTCGGCGGATTTTCGTTCCATGTCTGCCTGACGGACATGATCCTCCATCTCACTAATCAAACCCTCGAGACTCTTTTTCTCGTCACCCGCCAGAGATTCGGCAATGCTGAGAACATCTCCGGGCATACCAATTCTGCCGGCAATTTCAAACGCATACGAAGAACCCGGAATGCCGGTTCTGAGAACGAAAGTCGGTATGAGGTTCTCATTGTCGAATTCCATGGAAGCATTGATAACGCCCTCTGTTTCATGAGCGAACACTTTTAAGCCGTCGTGGTGAGTTGTCGCAAGTGTTATTGCGCCGGACCCGGTGAGTTTTTTCAGGATTGCAAGGGCAATCGCTTCGCCATCTGATGGATTTGTTCCGCCGCCAAGCTCGTCCATGAGTATCAGCGTTCCCGGACCGGCTTGGTTCAGGATGGTAACTATCTGTTTCATATGCGATGAAAAAGTGCTCAAATCATTTTCAATTGACTGCTCATCGCCGATATCGGCATAAAAGCCGTTCGGGATAAAAACAGAGGTGTCTTCCCCCGCAGGAACGGGTATTCCTGATAGAGCCATCATTGTCAAAAGCCCTGCTGTCTTGATGGCGACTGTTTTTCCTCCCGCATTTGGTCCGGTAATAACCATCGTGCGGTAAGACCTGCCGATTTCCATAGTAAGGGGTACTGCTTTTTCACCTTCGGCGCTTTTACGGTATTTCCAGTCAAGAAGCGGGTGACGGCCGTTTTTAATTGACAGTACGGGTTCGTTATGTATGTTCGGAATGGTTCCTTCAACACTCACTCCAAACCTTGCTTTGGCAATAATCATATCGAGGCGGACAAGAAGGTCCTGATTGTGTTCGATATCATTGAGGACAGAAGCGATACGTTCGGTGATATCGGAGAGAATACGCATGATTTCAATCTGCTCTGCAAGTTCAAGTTCGCGGATCTGATTGTTGCCTTCTATTGTTGCAAGGGGCTCGATAAAGAGCGTTTTCCCCGTCTGTGAACGATCGTGCACAGCGCCGGGCATGTTTTTTTTCATCGAGTCGCGAACCGGTATAACGTATCGTCCGTCACGGATTGTCACCGTTCTTTCGCCGATAACTTCATCGGGCAGTTCAGCAAGAATTTTCTCAACCGTTTTCCTGAGCGAGTTTCTTGTTTTTTTAAGGTCACGGCGTATAGAAAGAAGTTTCGGAGTGGCATCATCGGCAATTTCAAAATCCGAAGTGATAACTTTGCGTATATGCTTGACAAGATCGCTCTGGGGTAGTATTCCGCCGGCAATACCGGCAATAACCGGATATTTTACGGCTTTTTGTTCGAAATACGAGCTAATATCAAATGCCAGTTCAAGGTTATCGGTTACCGCGACAATGTCTTCGACAGCCAGAGTGTTACCCTTGACATGTAAACGTGGGAACAGTTCCCTGATATTATGAAAGGATAAACCGGGCAGAGGATCATCGAAACGAAGCGCACGCATGATTTCGTCAACTTCCGTTAAAAGCGCCCGAACGGTGTCGATATCCTTCCAGGGTGTGATGCATGATATGCCTGCACGGCCTTCTTCCGAATCAGCCAGTGCGGTTATGATTTCTCTGACCCGGTCAAACTCGAGAACCTGAAGGGTATGGGGATTATATGATATTGTCGGGATATGATTCTTCATCTTTTTTCTTGTCTTGATCCCTCTGGAAAGGGGTGTGTTTTTGATAGAGAGGAATTAAGGATTTAAATACAGGGGTAGTTCCGCAAATGAAGGTTTTCATGGTTTTCGCCGTGTTTGATGAATGGTACTGGTTATAAAAAAATGTTCCGGACGGGGCGAAAGACAATATCAGCGCCAGAATACCGCTCAGGAACAGTGATTTTACTATACCAAACATGCACCCGAGTCCCGAATCGATAAACTTGATTGGCGTTATCTTAACAAATTTATATAGTATCTCTGCCAGCACATGAAAACCGATTGTAGCAATAATAAAAAATGCAATAAAAACAATGGGAACAGCAATCTTCGATGGTATTTTACCGATCAGATGAGCCGTTTCGGCAATATATTTGGAAAAGTAAGCCAGAATAATTATCGTCGCAATAAAACCTGCAAGCTTTACCGCCCCACGGAGCAGACCTTCACGGAAACCCGATATGGCAAGACCCAGGGTAACAATAATCAAGAAAAGATCAAAAATATTCAACATAATCAATTCCCCGAAACAATTTTTTCGGTCTCCGGAATTAAAAGAAAAGCGGTAGTCAAAAAATGTAGACTACCGCCAGGATTTTGTCAAGTGTTTTGATGCCATGATTATTAAAGAAATTTACCGTTAAATACTTTTTCCAGTTTCATTCTCTTACGTTTTGCCGCATTAATCTTACGTTTTCTTTTTTCACTGGGTTTTTCAAAATGCTGATGTTTTTTCATGTCAGAGATAATACCTGCTTTTTCACAGGATTTTTTGAATCGTTTTAAAGCTTTTTCAAAGGGTTCTTCTGATTTCACAATAACACCCGGCATATATTGAAAACACCTCCCTGTTTTATTTAATGTACCGTTTAATATTAGATAATTTATGTATAATTATAACATTAGTAATTACATTTTGCAAGCATATTTTAATATTGTGTTGAAAAGGTATCTTTTCACCCCCGTTGCAGATGACCTCCGGAATCGGAAATTCGGGATATTTATTGGAGGAAATGGAACGTTTACATGAATCTTTCCTTCATCATGTCGCTTGATTACTTTTTTTAAGGGGAATACTTCGCTTCAATTGATTTTATTATATCAAAAGCAGATGTGATACCCTCGAGATTCCCGTAAATATTCCCGTTCGTACCGGCGGGATGACCATGCCCCGCAGGTCGTAACAAGGTTTGGGAAGGTTCGTTTCCAATCCTGAGCATTCCCCTCAAAAAAAGAGACGGCTGACCGGAAACTCCGTTGTAATACCGGTTATTTTCCGGCAGATCTTTTTTGAACGTGTCGTTAAAATCGAACGAATGGTTTATTTCGGAACATACAAAATAATCACCCGGCTTGAGTTCGGATGGTAGTGTCCATTCCCGGGTAAATCCTTTTTCCGGAGTGGCGCCGGTTAAGGTATCGAGGAGCGGATTGTTCTCTGTTGATTTATCGGCGGATCGAATTCTATCATGGCAGGCAGAGCATGTTTCTAAGGTGTGAATTCCTCCACGGACATGTTTGTATAACCAAATCGGGAGAGAAGACGGCCTCTTGATATCTTCTTTTTCCTCAAAAGGTATTGCTTTCCAATCTTGCGTTGCAGTTCGGTGCGTTACATACAAAGTTTCGACAAATGTACCGTCCGTTTCTTCGAGCCAAAACGCCATTTGAGGAGGTTTTGATATCTTTATAAAAAGCATGAACCGTACGTAGCTCAACCAATCATTTCCTTCTTTCACCGTAATGATTACTTTGCCGTTCTGTGCATTTTCTCCGGATACAGCTCCATTTTTTTGGAACATGAGAACAATCAGGAATAATAGTAAAATAACCGGACTATGTTTTCCACGTACCATAGGTTTCCACTCATGTTAAATTTAATTTAAACGCTTATCGAGTTAGCACAGCTTTTTCCGCCACCCTTCTCCCGAACTCATCCCCTAACCCCTGCTCTTGCCATGAGAAGGGTAATTTTGGCAGGGTGGTCATCCCCCCTCTCTTTTCAAGAGAGGGGGACCGAGAGGGTGAGTTATGGAAAAACAAATACTTAAGAAGTGTCTCTTTATTAATTTCTGCACTGTTTGCTGTTTTAGCTGGATAAGCGTTTTTTTATTTTTAAAAGGAGAAGTGAAATGGCCATGAAATCATTTCCGGCTGCATGATCTTTCGGCTTCACGTGCGATGATAATCTCTTCGTTGGTTGGTATAACGAGAACCTTGACAGGAGAGTTTTCTTTCTGGATTTCGGCTTCACTGCCCCGCTGCACCGAATCGTTTTTTCCCTCGTCAATGTCTATACCCATAAAAGAGAGACCTTCACAGGCCTTAGACCGGATAAGCGGGCTGTTTTCACCGACTCCGGCGGTAAATACGAGCACATCCAGCCCACCGAGAATTCCCGTATAGGCGGCGATATACTTTTTGATACGATACGAGTACATATCCAGGGATAATTGGGCACGGTCGTTTCCTGACATGGCTGCTTTTTCAATTTCACGCATATCCGAAGAAATTCCACTTATACCAAGTAATCCGCTCTTTTTGTTGAGAATAGTATCCATTTCTTCCGTTGTTATGCCTTCTCTTTTCATCAGGTACAGTACAGCAGCGGCATCTATATCACCGGTTCTTGTTCCCATTATGAGGCCCTCGAGAGGTGTGAATCCCATGGATGTCTCGACAGCATGACCATCCTGAACAGCATCTATCGAGCAGCCATTCCCCAGATGGCAGGTTATTATTTTGAGTTCCTCGACAGGTCTTTCGACAATTTCTGCAGCCCTGTGTGAAACATAATAATGCGATGTCCCATGAAAACCGTATCTTCTTATGCTGTACTTCTCATAGTACTTGTATGGCAGAGCATACAGATACGCCTCGGGTTTTATCCTTGAATGAAAAGCTGTATCAAAAACAATTACCTGCGGTGTTTGTGGTGTGGCAGCAAGGCATGCTTCAATGCCGAGCAGGTGAGCGGGATTGTGGAGAGGAGCAAGATCGAGGATTTTTTTTAATTGTTCATGAACCTTTTCGTCCCAGACAACAGAATCGAGAAAAAGATTACCACCGTTGACAAAACGGTGCCCGACAGCTCCGATTTCGGATAAATCCTCCAAAACACCGTCATTTTTATCGGTAAGTCTGTCGAGAATGCACTTTAAAGCTACTTTATGGTCCGGAACGGGCAATGTTTCAACCGTCCTGGAACCGTTGCCGGAAACATAGGTAAAATCAGAGTTTTCAAGTCCTATACGGTCGACAATCCCCTTGGCGAGGACTTCGCCGTCAGATGTGGTAATAAGCTGAAATTTTGCGGAGGAACTTCCGCAGTTAATGACTAAAACTTTCACAGTGACCTCTAACGTTATGTAACTTGATAGGTAAGTGTCATTTGCCGGCTTTAGTAAGTGCCTCAACGTGATATCCGGCGGATTCTGCCAGAGCCTCTAAATTATATCCGCCCTCGAGAGTTGAAACAATTCTGCCGTTGCAGTGATTATTGGCAAATATGACAACTTCTTTTGTTATGTTGTAGAATGATTCTGAAGTGAGGTTGATATCCCCGAGAGGATCGTCTTTATGGGCATCGAAACCTGCGGATATAAGAATAAATTCTGGTTCGAACATGTTTACATAATCCGCAAGCTGACCTCTGAAAACCTTTATATAGTCCCTCTCGTCGGAACCGGGAGGCACCGGGAAGTTAAATATACCTCCCGAATGAGAATACATCTTTGTGCCCGTTCCTGTACCGGGATAGTGTGGATGCTGATGTATGCTGAAGTAAAGGATATCGTTATCGCCCGAAAGCATTTCCTCGGTGCCGTTGCCGTGATGAACGTCAAAATCTACAATTAAAATCTTTTGAATATTATGCTTATATTTCAGATGCCGGGCGGCAATTGCAATATTATTGAACAGGCAAAACCCCATTGCCATGGAATACCTTGCATGATGCCCGGGGGGCCTTACCGGACAGAATGCTGTTGCATAGTTCCCTTCGATAATCCCATCGATACCTGTCATGAGTGCTCCGGCAGCCCTCAGCGCTGCAGTGTAAGAGTGCTTTGAAACGGGAGTATCGGGAGAGTCGATGTACTGCGGGCCCGCTGCAGATACTGTTTTTACATGTTCTATGTAACGTGTGCTATGCGCATAAGCAATTTCATCAATGGTTGCAAGCCGGGGTTCGTCCCATACTAATTTTCCGGAAAACGTATCTTTTTTCAATTCTTCAGTTATTACTGTTACTCGTCCGGGACGTTCCGGATGCCCCATACCGGTATTATGATTGATGAAATCTTCATGATAAAGAATGCCGGTCATACAATCTTCCTCAAATAGTTAAAAATGTATGTAATGAAAGATTATAATATCTAACTAAATTTAAAAAATTTAGTTTTTCATTACAAGAGGAAAATAAATTTTGACACATTTTATACCGGTAATTCGTTCAACTATTCAGTACATTCAACAATATGCCGATATAAGAAAAGGGTTTATTATGTACCGAAAAGTTTTTACGGTTGATTTGAAACATTCAACCGTGAATCTGGTAAAGGGTTGAAAAATTGGGATTGTCCAATTTTTATTTTTCCCTTGATAAATACATATAAATTATTTATTATTATCTAAATAAAATGTTTTCCATATTTTGCATTGCAAGGAGGACTGCTTATAGTAGTATGTGATCGGTATTACCAGGTGAATAATAAAAGCATACATATCTTTTTTAAAAACGGTCACAAAGTATTTGCGAAATGAATAGGTTTATCCTTTTTTTCCTCCTCTTGTTTATAGTTATTTGTTTGTTTTTGCAGGACTTTGCATCTGCCGATTATTTCAACGGCGCATGGTTCGAGCAGAGACAAAAAGATAAAAGCAATACGTTCGGTTCCGAAAGCGGCGGCTCCGCAGCCGGAGTAGAATCTTCCGGTGAAGAAGGAACCGCGGTTTCCCCTTTTGGCTTTAAACTCCCCAAAGAAGTTTCAAAACCGGTCATATCCCAGAGCGACAGTATTGATGTTGAAAAATTCCGCATAAAACGTCAAAATGAAATACCCGGCCTGAGAGTGGAAAATTACTATTTTGTTCCTTTCGAGGATTACATTCGGCAAAATGTAGAAAGAACAAACGATTCTCTCTGGGAAAAAGAGAAAAAGAAACAGATGAAGAACTGGAC
>AQSL01000137.1 GCA_000403035.1 Candidatus Latescibacter anaerobius SCGC AAA252-E07
TTCCTGCCACCTTTGGGGGAAGGATGTCCGAAGGACAAGAAGGGGGCTTTTCATAAAGCAATCAACAGAATTTAACCGGACAGTTCTGAGTATATTTATATAATTAGAAAGTTCAAATTTTTTAAGTATTGCTTTCTTATAGAAGACTTCGTAATATTTTAAAAAAATGACAAATTATCAAATTAAAATAACATAGTTGTATAATATGCATATAACCTCTTTAATATAATAGGGTTGCATTTAGTCTAATATGGTA
Source organism: Candidatus Latescibacter anaerobius SCGC AAA252-E07 (assembly GCA_000403035.1). GTDB lineage: Bacteria > Latescibacterota > Latescibacteria > Latescibacterales > Latescibacteraceae > Latescibacter > Latescibacter anaerobius. The sequence goes on from AQSL01000137.1 coordinate 257, forward strand.
GAATAACTGCTGAGTGAAATAATTTTTTAATTTTTTAATTTTTTTTAATAATAAGTTAATATTTAAACTTGACAAGATAATTTTAAGGATTTATTATATATCAATCGTTTCAATTATTATTTATTTGGAATTTAGTTTTTTTTCATTATAACCAAAAACTTTAAACAAAGGTATAGTGTCCGACAGGTGGAGCAAGGAGGTGGTTATCCAATCCTGTTGGTTATAGTTAACTTTCAATAATGAAGCTCCTTGGTAAATATAGGGAATTTGTCTGACATCTCCCGGATACAATAAGTAAACCGGGTAATCAGAGTGGAGGTTACATTGCTTAGGTGCGTTAAATACTGTGCAATGGGTTTATTACTAATCGGGCTTTTGCTCGTACTTTTTGTTAGTCCGGTTTTTGCTGCTGTTGAGGCAGTAGAAGCTTTTAGTGATTCTACCTGGTCTAACGAAATTTATTATATTTCAAGTTTATCAGGTTATTATGGTGAGACAGTCGGTTATGATGATATAACAATCTGGATGACTGCTGTTGATGAATATGAACTTTATGTTAACGGCGAGCGTATTGATACCGAAGACACCAATGATAACAACTGGGCGACCGTTGAACAATATATTGTCAATGTAAGTGATAATACAGTAAATATCGGTGTCAGGGTTGTTAATCATGGTGAAGGTAATGGCAATGGATTGATTATGGACATCCAAGCCGGATCTGATAATCTTGGAACAACTACCAAAATCAGAGAAGCTGTAGAAGTCAGTGGGGAGTTACATGCAGTTCCGGTAGCCTGGTGGTGTTTCGATAACCAGGCGAAAGAAGATATTGGCTTCGGTGATGATTGGTACACGCTTGATTTTCAAGATATATTTACTGATGTTGGAAAAACAAGCCTTATGAGACGTGCTATGCTCGGGAGGTTTAATGAGGATGTTGAGCACACATTCAATCCCGGCATAGAGATTATAACCGGATATTTACATTCTAATGTTGATATCGGTTATACGGTAGGCGGCGGTATTGCATTACGGCGAATCGAAGGTGAAAATATTGCGCTTGGTAAACCTGCCCAGGATATTAAATTAACTGACGGTGATCTTGATAGAGGTTTCACTTATATGTCAAGGCCTCTTGGAGATACTCAGTATGTTGACCTGGGAAGAATCTACCGTGTTAACAGGATGACTCTTTACACTGGCGGTGGGAATGTCGCTGATTTTGAAAGAAAGTCTCTTCGCGGATATGCTGTTGAAATCTCGCTTGACGAATTCCGCTGGGAAGAGGTTGGAGTTATCCATGAAATTGGCGAATTAAATATTGATGAAGGTGGTCATGATAATTATTCAGTTAATTTTCCACCTGAATGGGCCCGTTATGTAAGGTACAATGTTACCGAGACCAGAATTGAAATGCCGAATGTCGGCGAGATTATGATGTTTGGTCTGGGTTATGCATTAGAGGGTAAATATGAATCGCCTTGGTTTGATTTAGATTCGCCTGATATGGTCAAAAATTTTGATATGGTGGAATGGGATGGTGATATTCTCGATGGGACCAAGCTTACCATTCAGACCCAGACAAAAAATGGCGTTGATGGTTTACCGAGTCCCTGGAGTGCTCCTTCGATTTCTAAATCGTATACGTTTGATTCACCTGAACCTGCAACACATTTCAGGTATCGTATTAATTTGGAAACGCAGGATCCTTTCAGAACACCAATTTTTAAGAAGCTGAAGGTTACCTATTCAAACGTTGGTCAGCCTGTTACTTATGCTGATGGATATGTGATGCCAAATCGTGTTGCGATGGGCGCCGATTCGACATACACATATTTCCTGGGTTATACGCTTGATGCAGGACAGAATATTAATCAATTGGTACTATCTGTTCCGGGTTATACAACCCTTAATAGTATTTATTGTTCGGATTTGAGTGCCGAGATAGATATCGATGAGGGTAATACGTATTCAACAATTGATTCACTTTACGTGACATTCGCAAATCCGGTTACAGATACAAATGTCTCAGGAGCTGATACCTTATATATCTCATTCGATACCAAGCTTTTGGGAAATTCCCATACGTTTAATGCATTTCTCTATAATTCTACCATGAATGATGGTGCAGGTCCCTTAATGGTATGGGAAAACAAGGAATTAGGTTCTGATACTGTTATTGTGTCTTCACTTTTGAAGAGTATTTTGACCAATGTGAAGGCGATGCCCAAAGTATTCACGCCAAACAATGATGGGAAAAATGATTTTACCGTCATAGAGTTTACTCTTGCCAAAGTAGAAACTAATGTGATGATAAAAATGTTCAATACTTCCGGATCGTTAGTTGCTACGGTTACTGATGAGGTTTTGGGGAATCGTGCCTATTCGGTAGAAAAGTCTGCCTCGAATATTGGCGAAGCGAAGACTCTGCCTGGATACTGGGATGGCAAGGATGAGGATGGAGATCTCGTACCCCCGGGAATTTATATCTACCAGGTTATTGCAGATACTGATGATGGAGATGTAATTGAGGGTGGTACTGTCGTTGTGGCTTATTAGCTTTTCTATAGAGTGAGATCCGAAAAGAGATCCGAAACACGTTTGGTTTTTAACTGCACAATTAGACGGGTATATGTAATATGACGAGTAAAATGTACAAAATTAGGGGAAAAACAGACATTCAGCGAAAACTTACATGCATTGTAGTTTTTTCTGTAACTGTTATGTTGTTCACAGTATCAATAGCACAAGCTGCATTTTTTGATACTGCCGGTAAAAGTGCCAGAGCAATGGGAATGGGTGAAGTATTTCTTGTTTCATCAGATGATGCTACTGGATACTGGTATAATCCTGCTGGTTTATCGAGATTTAAAGAGAAGCAAATAGGTATTGGATATGGTAAGCCGGCTGCCTTTATTTCAGATTTGATGAGCACCCAGATAAATTTTGTTACTCCCATGGGCGAAAATGGAGGTCTCGGTTTAGGCATAGCATATAGCGGTATCGATGTAGCTTCTGATATGGTGTTAAGCGGCGCTTATGGCATGTCTATGGGTGAGAATTTTTCTTTTGGCGGTAATATTAAGATTATGAGATGGGCGGCAGAAGGGCAGAAAAACGCTTATGGTGCGGGAACTGATGATAATATTTCAAAAGTTTCTTTCTCACTTGATTTAAGTGCTGCTTATTCATTTGGGGAATCCTTTGGACTTGATGATTTTGTCGCTGGTGTTTATCTGAAAGATGCCATCATGCCGAATATTTCCGAATCCGGAGATGATGGCGGGAAGCTTCCAATTGAAATTGGTATAGGTCTTATGACTCAGAAGAATCTTTTGGCTATTGGAGGTGATGTTGCAATAGTTGATGGTATGACGGTTTTTAAAATCGGTGCCGAATCTGGTATCACAGGATCGGATTTAAAGATCAGGGGTGGATTCATTTATGGCAGCGATTTTAAAGATGAACTGGAAAAATCAGATATTGATATCGGTTTAGGGTATTCATTCAGTTCTCTTATTTTCGATTATGCATATAATCTGCCGATGGCTTTTAAAGAAACAGGCGGCAAGCATTACGTATCTTTTGGAATTTCTTTTTAATAGAGGATAAAAGATAGGATAGACGGTACCTATGAAAAAGATATGTCGATTTAGAAAATTTTATGCTGGTATAGCATGTTTTTGTGTGATAGTGCTTGGGTTTGTCCAATCACCTGATGCTCAAGGTTTTATATCACGGGAAGCAAGGCCACGGTGGGAAGATCGTTATGAGAACTTCAGTAACTACGATCTCAGAAAGTATCCTGACACGTTGATTGAGAGACTGAATAAACAGGAGGGTGATCCTGAATTTGTTAATCCTGTATGGCATGGGCCAGCTGATCCTGTTACATTTGATAGGTTTGGAAACTTTCTTTTGCCGGGTGGTGATATTTATAATTTAACCTGGGATATGTCCGATGTCGGTGCGAGGAGTTTTTATGGCGATAACGCTGCAAATATTTTCAACAATCTTATGATTTCGTCTGATGAGTTCTCGAACTGGGAGACGAAATTCATGGTTGGTACGAACTTACGCGCTTATTTCACACCGTCAACCTTAAAAAGGACGAATTTTAATGGTGTCAGGTGGGATGCTTCTTCAAGAAAGAATAGTTTTACTTTTTTAGCATCGGTTGGCACCAGACCTCCTTCGGATTATGAACGTCAATCCTGGCATTACAACAATTTGTTTGGCGCTTACTGGGAGAGTATTCTTGGTGACGTTCTTAAACTCGGCGGTAGTTTTGTCACACGTCAACGTGGAACCGAATCTTATTCAAACAAGGACATTGCCAGTGGATTCAGGGGAATTAAAGAAAAAGAGATGCCCCGATATGTATATGTTATTGTCACGGATGATTCTCCGGAAGATGCTTCGAATGGAACAAGGGTTTACCAGGTGAAAGCGCTTGTTAACGGGAAAGAAGCTCAAATTCCCCAGAGATCTTTCATGATTAGAGATATTATTAATAAAAAGAAATTTACTGATCTTCAATGGCAGACCCAGTATCTTTTCAGCCGTGTATCAGATGGTGAATCTATCCCGTACATTCCCGAGACAATTGAAAATGTACAATACACGAAGGGCTCATGGTTTTTAGATCTGATTAATGCCGGTGATCCAGGAGTTGTATTAAGGCAGATATTTAATAAGAGTGGTGAGGCCGGTGTTCTGGGGTATTTGAATATTGAAGATCCTGATAATCCTGAAGATCCTCAGGGCAGGATTTTCGGTGCAGATTTATCTCAGGGTTATCTGGAAGCTTATGGAACAGATGCAATAATCTATGAATTTCTTGTTCCGCCTCAAGCACGTGAGCTTTCTTTCAATGTTCTGGTCGCGAACGATTATTGTATAGATGTTATTTCTGCAATTCCGAGCAGGCAACAGGAAAGTATGGGTGCCTGGGAGGATAAGCCGGGTGGTGAGACCTGGGTGGGCGGTAACTGGAGTCCTTTATATGAAACCAAGCATTGCAGAAAGGCTCCCGGCAAAATTACCGATTATTCCAACACCGGTTGGGTAAACGTTGATTATAACCGCTTAACAGGGGTTAATGTTTATGGTTTGAACCTCGAATTAAAATGGCGTGGTTTGTTCATTCGTGGTGAAATCAATGAGTATAATTCGTTATGGTCCTATCCAATTCATCAGTATTTGAAAGGCGAAAAGCAAGATAAGGAAAGTGCCAGAGCCTGGTTTGTTAATATTGAGCAGGATTTTGGTAAGTGGAGTGTTGGTGGGGAAGTCTTCGATTATCCGAATGAATATATGGAATTTTGGTCGACTGTTGATGATAATGACGATAACGATAGGTATACCGGTGGCTCTGAATATCCCGGATTAAATATTGACTGGGACCGTGCTCCAAACGATCAACATATTGATACAAGATGGACCGGATCACCGTATATAACCTATTATTTTGACGGGATCAGTTTTGGCGATGATTTCAACCATAACGGTATTATTGATGAACGTGAAAACGATTATGCTCCGGATTTGCCCTATGACAGGGATTCGAAAGGACAGCATTATTTTCTGAAGATAAAACCCAGAGAATACACTTTGGTGTCGTTAGGCCATTACGATATTAAACAGGGATACCTTGACGGTCAAAACCTGACAGATTATTTCAAAGCCGAACACATGCAAAGAATTGGCAGTATCTTTGAAGTCGGAGTTTTCCACAGGACTGAACGTGTTAAAGATGATTATAAATCAAATAATACGTATACACAATACTGGGGCCCGTCAGGACGGTTTAATAATCTGGCGTATAAGAATTGCTGGGTTAATTCATCGATGGTGAAGACCAGGTTTTCGCCAATCTCCAACCTGAACATCATAAACAATTTTAAGTATGATTCCATACACCGTGTTGGCGATTTGTCTATTGAAGGGTCCTATGTCCAGCAATCTCTCAAAGCCCCGGCGGATATTATAACTTCGTCATCTGTGCATAAAGCTGATTATACGTTCCGGCTGGCAGATTTTCGCCTCATTCCTGATATTTACTGTTAATTACGGTCATCATACTATTATTTATTGCTTCTATATATTTATATATTTCTTCTATATATTACTTCATATTTTGAACAAGGGCAAGGTTATTCTACTAACCTTTTTAAAAAAAATCTGGTGACAAACTCATACCTTCAGGGTAATGAGCCGTCAAGGGCCGGCCTGAAAATAAAATAAATTAATGAATACATATTACGTGCGGCAATCCAATGACAAACAATATGTTTATAAAATGACCGGCTTTTCTTGCCATTGACAGCAACATATTCATATATTTAAAGCCGGAGCGCGTGAAAAGACTTTTTCACCACCCTCTTAAAAGAGACATTGACTTTTACAAAAAAATTATTATTTCCTATATATTAATAATATTGTTATACATTAACAATAGTTTATTATTTTTCAATAATCTTTTCTATTGACCGAAAAAAAGTGAGATTATATTTGTTTTACATTACAAATCCATTGATGTATTATTTTCATTTCACAGGAACGGCTCAATCATACGGAAATCCGAACCGTAAACGTTGTTCCTCTTACCTGATATTGCAGAAAAATAAAATTATGGATTAAACGATTGATTTTTAAGTCAGTTGTCCAGATTCAACAATTTTTATAAGGAATACTGAAATGAGAACGCTTGAAATTTTACCGATTATGGTAGTATTCATTTTCATTGCTCCATGCATATCTCTCTTTGCCCAGGACAGCTTTGATGATTTTATCAAGGACCAAGATAAGGTTTTTGAACAATTGCAAAAAGAGTCTGAAAAGGAATTTGAACGGATACAAAAAGTGGATGCGGAATTCGCAGAAATTCTCAGCAGGGCATGGAAGGAATTGGAATTGAACACTGGTATTGATCCCGATCCTACACCGAAACCGGAAAAAATCCCTGTTGCCAAACCATCCGAAGTCCCCGAACCTACTCCACCACCGGAAGAACCCGAAGAAGTCAAACCGGAAGTTGAGCCAAAAATAACACCCCCTGAATCACCGAAACCAAAGGTTGAAATAAAACAAATACAGGTACCCGCAAAGGAAGGTGAACCGTTATCTGTTGAATTTTTCGATACCCGGTTACGCGTTTATTTTGACAAACGATTGAAACAGAGCATTGGAGAAACCATTTCAGAAAGTACCATCAGTAAGTTCTGGGAAACTCTGAGCACATGCAAGTATCAACCTCTCGTTCAACAGGTCATTGACCTGAAAGAACGGTTGGGATTAAATGATTGGGGATACTGCATATTATTGGATGCTGTTTCAGAAGGCATTTACGGACAACTCGCAAATGAACGATTGCTGTTTTCATGGTTCATGCTGGTGAAATCGGGATATAATGCCCGTGTCGGTTTTTACGGCAGGGATGTTTATCTTCTCCTCCCTTCATTGAATACCGTATTTGGTACTCCTTATTACGTGCTTGATAACAAAAACTTTTTCCTAACTTTTCTTGGAACACCAAAAAGAGAATTAAAATCCCTCTATACCTACGAGGGAAGCTATCAGGATGCTCAAAAACTGATAGATTTTAATATGTACCGGTCTTTGGATATCAGTAAAAGCGCATCTCAGAAAAAGTTTACTTTTACATACAAGAATAAAACATACAACCTTTCATTAAATGTAAATAAAAATATGATCAACTTTTTTGAATCATATCCGCAAACAAATCTGAATGTTTATTTCAGGGCGGCAATGTCGTCCGAAATTGCACATTCCCTGCTTGAAGGGCTGCGGCCCATTATTAAAGATAAGAGCGAAAGTGAAGCGGTAAATATACTCCTTCGTTTCGTACAATCTGCTTTCGCTTATAAAACCGATGATTCACAGTTTGGAGAGGAAAAGTATCTTTTCTCCGAGGAAACGTTATTTTACCCTTATTCGGATTGTGAGGACCGCTCAATACTCTTTTCATTTCTTGTAAAGAATCTTTTAGGGCTTGAGGTCATCGGGCTTGACTATCCCGGTCATATTGCAACAGCGGTTTATTTTAATACAAATGTAGATGGTGACTCAATACATTATAATAATAAAAAATATATTATATGCGACCCCACCTATTTATATGCGGATTATGGCGAATGTATGCCAAAATTTAAAAACGTAACCCCTGAAATCATTACCATGAATTAGACATTATTGAGATTTTGTTTTCATTGGCAAAGAAATAAGTATTAAACGGTGAAAAACATATTCGAGATAAACAGTGCCTGACACGATAAACTGTAAATTCTGTGGAAAAACATACAATGCTAAGATGCGCCTCTGTCCTTTCTGCGGCGGTGAAAACATACCGGAAACGGTCAATAAAACTCCTGTATGCCCGATATGCAAATGTGAACTGGAAAATGTTTCTAACCGTGATAACGATCTGGATATTTGCCCTGAATGCCACGGTATATGGCTCGATAACCGTGAGTTTAAACGTCTGACTTCCGCCCGTGATGTCTATAAAGACGACTCAATACCCTGTGAATTTTTTAAAAAGCCGCTGGAGAACAAAAAAGGATATCTGCCCTGTCCGATTTGCGGCGCGCTTATGCCGAGAAGGAATTTTCGAAGGATTTCCGGCGTCTTAATAGATATATGCCGTGACCATGGTGTATGGCTTGAAGCAGGAGAGCTTGAACAAATACGGTGTTTTATTGCGAACGGCGGTACGGAAGAATACCTTGAAAAGGAACTACTTACAACGCAACTCGAACTCCAGTCTTTAGCAACAAGGGTCAGCGATGTTGAGTTCATGCAAAAACTGCTGCACCACTGGAACTTAAAGCGATGGATATTCAGTAAATAAATATAAATTGGCAGGTTATTTTTATCTATATAATTACCTTAAACCTTTTTTCACCGGATTAAAAAATGCTTCATTTTTAACGGGCGCAATAAAGATAAACCGTAATTTTTCATCATGCCTGGTCTGGAAACCCGCAAGAATACCTGTTGAACAAAAAAAACAGATGATTAAAAAATATTCCCCTTTTCATAATTCCTTTTTTTACACCCTGATACTTCCGAGAATTGAAAAACACCCCCCTACAATGGGGGGTTTTTTATAAAACTAAATTGAATAATACTATGTATCATGTTTAAGCTGAAAAAATACAGCATAGAAAACATTTCAGCGTTGATCATGGAAGGTAATGCCACGAATATCGTGCATGAAATTCGGAGGCTGATGGTTGGGAAGTAATCTGATTATATTATTAATTTATAATGTCTTGTTACAAGAATGATGTATGAATAACCAATAAAATCTTTCAGAGATAAATACTCTGGTTTTACATTAACTCATAAAATCAAATTGTTTTTGCTAACTAGGATTCTTATCATCATAAAAGTGTTACTCATTATAATGTCTGAAAACGGTGATACTTTCAGTAAACTCAATAATATCAAAATATACTTGTACTAAAAATCGCACTGAATCACATACATTTCTCTACCGTTTTTTGTTATTTTCCTTCCACCGTTTTCGATAATTGCCTGTTCTGCCACAACTGTTATACGTGCGATGATATCACTGATTTTGTTAGCTATAGGAAGATCATCCCGTGAATAGTTAAGATACTGGTCATTGAATGGCTTATCCCATTTACGCCTGCTGATTTCTTTGGTAAACCTGTCGGGAATTGCACTCGCACCATGAAGTACCCCGATAAGCCCCGCACATGTGGCTGCCTGATTGTCACAATCATATCCGGCGGTTACCGCGATACCTGTTGTTTCCACAAAATCTCCATTACCGTAGAGAATAGCCATTATACCTGCCAGTCCGTTAATCAACGAGGAAACAACAGATATCGGTGCCTCATAATCGCCCTTCCTGTAATGGTAATATTTGTTATGTAATAATTCCCGGGTTGTGCGCCAGTTATCATGTTCTTTGTGCAATTTAATTACATCGAGCATACCTTCGTAGAAGGGACTGTCTTTCGGAATACTCTCGAGGGCCATAGCAACGAGCTTGTTAACATCTTTCTCAAAAAAAGCGGCACTGTACATAACTCCATATGCAATAGTCGGATGTGTTCCCCAGTCATCATTTGTGATACGGGCTCCCCATTCTGCACGTTCGGCAGCTTTCTTTATCATTCCGGGATAAAAAACACTCCAGATTTCGTTGACCAACTGCGGATCTATCTGGAACCAGTTTTTATTATTTTCTTTCTTACCTGTATCAGGGGGAATCAAACCCTGATCCATGAGAGTCCGGGCTGTTCTGTTTGCAACCCAGATGTTCCGATTAATATGCTTTTTCCACATTTCGGTAATTTCAGGATATGTAATGTCAAGACCATACTTTTCTACAGCATAAAGTGTAACAAATTCAATATCAGTATCATCATCCGTGAAAGCACCTTCAAACATATCCGCCAGGATATTGACATAACCACGCCGGTCCTGATCATTTATTTTAATCGTTCCGGCATTTCCGTAATTGTAGTAACGGTCAATAAAAACTGGACAAGGCTCTTCGTTGTAAACCGTTTCCAGAGGAAATCCCATAAAGTTACCGACGAGCTGGCCGATCCAGTAACCGGTAATTTTGTCCATTAATTCTTCCTTTGAGATTGTCCTCTCAACTGCCAGGGAATAAGAGGAAAAAACAGTGAGGCTGAAAATTACCAGACAAAAAGTTTGAATTCTGCCCATAGCAAACTCCTCCAGTTAAAGGTTTATTGAAATATTTATCCTTATTATCAAATATATCCAGTAAATCTACATCTAAGAAAATGATATTCTTCGTATGAAATCGACCGTTTGGATTTCGATCATGTAGTAACGTTTAACTTTCCTCATGATCTTGAATGAGCCGTTTGATTTCCTCGATGTCGTTTTTATTCACATCCTTGCTGTCCAGCAAGGCAGCTACCATGAGAGTTGCGGAACCTTCGAAAGCACGTTTGAGAATATCCTGAACGATATTTTTATGTGCCTGATCCTTTTGTTCTTTTGCACGGTATAAAAATCCTCGTCCCGCACGTCTTCGCCGCAGATGTCCCTTTCTCATGAGAATCGAAAGTATTTTCCTGATTGAACCGTCGGAAAGTTCATGCCCCTTTTCGCGAAGAGCGTTCTGAATATTCTCCGTAGATACCTCTTTCTGATTCCAGATAACATGCATGAATTCCAGTTCAACTTCCGTAAAAGTGGTTGATGTGCGACGAGCCATGATATGATCCTCCTTTTCTGCTCATGAAATATCGAGAATAAGTTCTCGTATATTATGGTAATAAAGTTTATTTTTGTCAAGAGCTAATTTGTCAAGAGCTAAAATGTATTTTTCTTGCAATCCCGCATTTTAGTTCCTCATCAGATTAAAAAAGCGTGGTGAAAAACCACCTTTGCAGAGAAACATGCTGTAAGAGTCAGAGCGAAGCGCTGATTTACGTGCCCTCCTGTCTGGTCGACGAGACTGATGACAGCAATAAAAGATATATATTTCTTACAGGGTTGCGTGAAAAGACTTTTTTACCTCTTTCTTAAAAGCACACAGTTTTTCAATGCTCAGCTTCCAGTGAACTATTGAAAATATGCATATTATAGATGATTTTTTGGGATTTCTACTGTATTCATTTTTTTGGAACTTTTCTCCGGCTGACGGTTTCTATCTTCTATATACTTTATTTTTTATGGGTTTTGTTTCTTGAATTTTTTCACGTTTTATGTTATGTTTAGGGTATTCATATTTTTTTCCCACACTCATTCACGTATCACGTATATAGTAATGTATGGAATATCATTTAAAAAACTCTCAGGCGCTGTTCTCCGGAAACGTTTCCTCTTTTCATAAGTTCCCCTCTACAGGCTTGATTACACCTTTCGGGCATGTGATTATCCTGCTTTTGTTCTTATTACTATTCTCTATCACTCCCGCTTTCTGCCAGACTGAAACGCATCCTTTTCTTTTATATACTTCAGAAGATATCGATACCATCAAAGAACGCCTGTCAAGAAACCCTTATTCTTCATGGTTCGAACTACTTATCAACGAAGCGGATGGTATTCTGGAAAACAATGTCGACTGGGGCACACCTGCAATCCCGGGAAATACGCAGGGATATTGGGCTAAAATCCTGGCATGCGCGTATGTCTTGAGTGAACCCGACACGATCAACCATGATGCCTACGGCGAGGAAGCGGCGCTTTCATTATACCTTATCCCCGAAAACGATTATCCGGAATATTTCTCAAGTGATCTCGAGATTTCGGAAGCCGCCCTGTACTGGGCCGAAACCTATGACATGCTGAAAGGCGCGGGATTCGATTTTAACGTTGCGGGTGCAACAGATATGGAACGTACTATCCGTGACAAATTCTCAACGCTCAGGGATTACCTGTCGTGTGACTGGGACGAGGGCTTTTTTCCCTCAGTGCCATCGATTCAAAAAGATTTTTTATCAGTGCTCTTTTACGATATCGAACACACCGACAACCACCATGTAAAACTGTATGCTTCCCTTGCAGCCCTTTCTCTTGCTATCTATGACGCTTCCGGTTCTCCGGAAGATTTTTCACGTGCGAAAACCAGGTTGCTGGATATACTGGATACTATGACAATCACCGGCGACAACGGCGAACATGCGGGCGGTTGGGCGGAAGGCCCGAATTATCATTTATATAGTTCACATGAGTATATTCCATTATTGTATTCTCTTGATAATATGAATATTGTAGATTACTCGGCGCTTCCGGAACTGGTTCAGACACATATCTGGCTCCCGCGAATCATTATGCCCGATGGATTTACACCTCCCTTCGATGAGAACGAGGCTGTTATCTTCGATACTGCCGGGCTTCTTTATTCCCATCATAAAACGTTGCCTGAACGCGATATGTTCCTGTGGATGTGGGACAGTACCGGCAGAGTTTTTGATAAAGAATTCCTTCCCGATTACATCACACAATTTGATGATACTCCACCGGTTTATGCCAATCCTGAAAAGTTTGGGTGGAATCCGACAGCATTTCATCCCGAAAGCGGTTTTGCCAGGTTTCGCAACTCCTGGGATAACGATGCCATTTACATGCTGTTTCTTACGGAGCATGGCGAGGCACGCATCAACGGACAGGCACACGAAAATCCCGACCCCAATGCTTTTATCCTCCATGCGTTCGGTGATATGCTCATGCTGGACAGCGGATACGGCGGCTGGTCGAATCGTGACCAGACCAGGTTTGCGGAAAACCATAATCTGATCCTTGTCGATGGTGTGGGGCCTGAACCGGCATCCCAGGAAGGTTTATTTAACTTCTGGAATGCGAACGGGGAAGATGCGTATCTCCAGGAATATTTCTCTTCTTGTGCTCTCGATTACGCAGTTTCAAAAACACACTACAGTAATTCCGATACCGATTTCTACCGTCATATCATCTTTCCCTGTCACCGGTATTTTTTCCTGTACGATAAGGTATCGAATATTAGCGAAAAAACATATACCTTACTTCTTCACGGCAACGGGGGCGGAACATCAGGCGGAACCTTTGCTATAGCTGAAAACGGCGGACTCTGGACACAGAAACATGCTGCAATACGTTCATACAGCACCGGTTCATCAAATCTGGAGTTTGAAACAACGGATATGAATCATGCGGTCTATAACCGTACACCGATGATGAGCCATACAGTCCTGAAAGTAATTCAGTCCGGAACCGATGAACGGTTTTTAACCATCCTCTATCCTCAACTCAAGGACTCGGATATGCCTGATATTTCAGCATTGGAGGTAACGAACGGAACGGGAATTCGCATTGCCTATGAGGATACTACAGATTATGGCTGCATTCGCTTCGACGGTTCTTCAATGATTTTTACCACAGATTCCGGAAATTACGCGACAGACAGTGAATGTATGTATTGCAGTAACGAACCCCAAAATACCATCAGTCAGTTTTTCTTCATACAAGGAACACATCTGACAAGTGAACAGGATACTCTCGTCTCTACATCACTTCCGGTAAACGTAAGCGTCAATTACTTACAACCTTCAGCGATAACAGGCCATATCCAGGCGAACGAGGAAACCGATGTGGTGTTCCATGACAGCGGGGATCCCTTAAAGGTACTCTTTAATGATGAAGAGATTCCGTATATTATAGAATATAATAATATACTGTTTACTATTTTTGGTGATGGTGAATTCAGAATTGAATTGGTACAAAAGACAGAGAATCATCCGCCCTCGATACTAACAACTTCGGTGCCGGATGCCGTTGAAGCGGCTCCCTATTCATTCGAGGTACTGGTCGAAGACCCCGACGATGATGATAGTATTCTTTTTGAAATAATTGATGGTCCGGGCTGGTTGAAGATAGATGAAAACGGTATCCTTTACGGTACACCCTCGAATGAAGATGTAACATCTGCTCATATTCTATCGTTGAGGGCAGCCGATACAGGCGGGCTTTCTGACACTCTCATGACCACGATAAGGGTAACAAATGTCTTAAATCCTCCAACGAATCTTGTCATCACCGACATACCTGATGATAATGGACATACTTTAAAACTAACATGGGATGTGTCACCCGATGATGAGAAAGGATATGTTGAGCACTATAGAATTTATCGTTCCCGCTCGAATGAATGGACTGATCCGCTGCCAATCACACAATTCACTTCCATTGATTCCCTCGTTGCATGGGAACAGAACTACACCGTTCTGATCGATTCGGTTGAAGCGGGTCAGACGGAATATATAGATTCTTCGGTGCTCTTCAACGAAACGCTTTACTATTACTGGTTACAGGCAGTTGGTACAGGATTTACCAGTGAAAAAGTATCCGGAAGTTTCATTACTTTCATTGAAAAGTATCGTTCTGAATTCTATCTTAAAAAGCCATATCCGAATCCGTTCAATTCCTCAACAATGATTGAGTACAGTTTGCAGGAAGATACACACGTAGTACTCACTATCTACACAATTTCGGGACAAACAGCGGCGGTATTAAAAGAAGGTATTCAAAAGGCAGGCGGCTATGCTGTTATCTGGAATGCGGGTGGAATGCCGAGCGGCTTATACTTCTGTACTTTGAGAGCCAACGGATTAACCATGACGAGGAAAATGCTGCTTCTGAAATAAAAGATATAAGTTTTCACCACACGTCTCTATGAGACTAAAAAAAGTACGTTCGCTTTTTCACATTATATCGAGAACACGTATCCTGTAGAGCAACTGATCAATTTGATCATTGCTTCTTCGCATTTTTTTGGAAAGATCTTTGATAATGTTCATAAGAATTTTAATGTGAAGATTGGTGTCGCTGCTGAACAGCTTAAACAGTTCTGTATTATTAAAATTAAGTACAGTGCAGTCTGTTTCCGCCACAACATTTGCAGACCGTTTCTCTCCGGTAAAAATTCCCATTTCGCCGACAATTCCCGCCGGTGTAATGCTTTGCAAATCAATACTTTCATTGAACGCTATACCAATTTTACCCTTGAGGAGAATGAACATGTTTTTCGACTCTTCACCGGCACTGTATATATGCTGGTTAGCTTTATATTCTTTCTTCGAACAAATATTCAGCATTTTCCTGAGCTGTTCTGAAGTCAATCCCTCGAACATCGGAACTTTTTTTAATCTTTCGATTGTTTTATCCGGATTCTTTCTCAATGATCGCCGTTCTTCATCCCTCCTGTGTTCATCAGATGAGGAAATCTGCGTTTTACGGCGTTCAATCCCGGATCTGCGATAAGTCTGCATGCTTTCCATCCTTTCTGCACTTCAATAAAATATAACATTCACCTTTTTTTAAAAGCGTTGTGAAAACTATAAGGTTTAGGATTTAAGCTGTCAAGGGTCAGCACGAAGCGTTGATTTACAAGCCCTTGACAGCAACAAACGATATATATTTCATTACAGGGTGCGTGAAAAAGGAATTTTTCACCGCCCTTTTAAACGAGTACTTATTCCGGCAGTAGATTTGATAGATGAGAAAAAATCAGAAACCAAGCTATACTTTCCGAATTTCCGATAGCTATTCACCGGCATGTAATAATCACTATTGGAATTTTTTTAAATGTACAGTGAAACGGTGGTAATTGTAAAGATGAAAAAGTATATTTTTACAAAAAAATGTATGTTCCGCAGACTGAATAGTGCTACCCATGAATCAATGAAGACACTATGAGATTTTATTGAAAATTCTTTTTAACTTTCGCTCTTGAAATATCCGAAAATAAATACACAAAACTCCCGAGTCCTAATGCCAGAAAAAAGAATATCACATGGAAAAGAACCGACAATTCTGCTCCCTCCTCAGAACCGAAAAGTAAAAATATCGTTCTGAATCCGGCTTCCCCAACTCCGAGGCCGCCGGGAGCAAGCGGTATAGCATTTATTAAAAAACAAACCGGTAATGCAATAAAGAAATCAATGACTGTTAAAGCAGTAATATTGAGAAGGATACCGAGGCACCACATTCCTGCATACAGAGGAATTTGAGAAATAATTGACAGCATCAGCGCAATGAGTGTCAATAACGGTTTTTTGCCATATTCATGAACAGCATCGTATATTTTTGTTATCCTTGTATGAAACGGCAATTTCAAAAGGATTTTTTCTACCCGGTTTGATCTGCGTATGTTTTTGCTCATAAAGAGCATACCCAGTATGGTCATCCCAAGAAAAACGGTAAAAATGAATACTCCAAGACTTATGATATATGGTTCCGACCATACTTCACGTTTTCCCGATATTTTTTCATATATGAAACCCGCAAAAATTGAAAACGTACCCAATAACAGTATCGTGTAAAGTCCAACAAGCCTGTCAAAAAATACCGCCGTTACAAGTACTTCTTTCTCATCTTCGCCCTTTGCCAGGTAATAAGCTTTTACAATATCTCCGCTTACGGAACCCGGGATAACCGCACTGAAAAAAAATCCAATAAACGTTAATTTGGCTGCCTGCCAGAATCCTATTGAAATATTCTGAATATATAAAAGAAATCTCCATCGTTGAACCGCAATCAGGGAACCACAGAATATCAGGAATGTCGCAGCTATGAACATATCAAATCTTATATATGCTGATTTCAGCTTTGATAGCTCGAACTGCCCGCTCTTATATAAATAGATAAATATGACTGCCACGATGATATATTTGAGGACATGCCATACATTTTTCTTTTTCATAACTTTCCCGGATTAACCTTCATAGAAATAAATGATTATTTAAGAGGGCGGTGAAAAAGTCTTTTCACTCGCCCCTGTATAATATATATAGTTGTGTTGCTGTCAAGGGTAAGACAAGCCGGCCATTTCATCATCTTTGTGTATACTTTTTGAAGGAATGGGAGAGTCCGATTTGCTTTCCGTACACCATTTTTTTCCTGAATGGTACTCGACGGTGTATCCGGATGTGTTATATACTATCACCGTATACTATGTTGTTCGGAAAAGAACAATTTATCGACATAGTATACTCATAGAATCAGGGAAAATATGAACAATAATTGATTCGTACCCGATGTATTCCTTCCACAAAAAAATACAGAAAAAATGTTACATCCCGGGTTTCGTGACCTTGCAGCTATTCTCCGCTCGTACGTGTTTCCATAAATATATCCAGAATACCGTGACAGATTATTTGATGAACAATTTCGACAGGTCCGTACGAATGTGCCGAAACATAGAAATTATAATCCCCCATTGAAGATAACAGATTGTTCTTTTCAAAACCTGAAAGTGTTATTACCTTGCATCCTTTTTTTCTTGCGGCACGAACACCTCTTATAATATTTTCCGACTTCCCCGAACTGCTTATCGCAAAGAGCACATCGCCCCCGTCAGCAAACATTTCTATCGGTTTTTCAAAAACATCTTCGTAACTATAATCGTTACTCACACAGGTTAAAAGCGAGCTGTCATTAAATGCAATCGCCTTAATACCGCCGTTCTTCCAGAAATCGACTGACATATGACTCGCAATCGCAGCGCTTCCGCCGTTTCCAATAAACATCAATTTATTGCCTGAATGTTCAAGTTCCGCAACGATAGCAATAGTTTTCTCAATTCCTGAAAACAAATCAATTTCATTCCCTTCACTATCGGAAACGTTAATAGAATTGATTATTTTTACAATACTATCATAGTAATCTTTTATAATCTCTTTCATAATTCCTAACCATACTTTTTAAAATTTTAACAGAATAACAGGAAGCACGGAGTATACGATATTCGAATATTTCTTCCGGTTCCTTCGATCGTAAATAATAGTATTAATAAAGAATTAAACATGAACGTTCAGTTTAGCAAGTATATACCCCTTCAAAATCATTCATCTTTACGACGGTATGAAAACAAATATACATTACAGTAAATATAGTCAATTAATAATCATTTTTCAATACCTATAAGTCTGGTAAAGAACTCATACCTTGGGGATAATGAGCGGTTAATGGCCGGCCTGCAAAAGAGCATAAATCGGTCTCATCGACCGGAAGGAAAAATGCAAATCAGCGTTTCACCTTGACCTCTGACAGCTTATTTCAAGAGTATAATCATTTTTCACACGATTTGTAATGATTAAAGCATGCTTTCGTTGAAACAATGTGAAATATTCAGAAGGTTTTGAAGGAAAAAATACATTGTATTCGGAGTGAAATAATTGTACGTTATTGGAATATGATGTATTTTTGTGAATTAATAAAGATAAAAGTATATAAAACAGATGAATGTAACTGGATTGTTTCCATTCCGAAATAAATATGCCAACATAGCGGCCGTGATGCGGTAGCCATTATAGACGAACATTATATTATAACCACGATGAACAGCGCTTTCAGTGAGTTGCCCGGGATACCAAAGGATAGGAATTTCGTGGAGAGCTTCCCAATGTTACATGAGTACATCAAAAATTCTTGATTTCGTTTACATAAAATATACAATTTCGCATTACTGGTAATGAAAACGGAGGAAGGTATGGGTAAAAAGATTGTTTTGGCAGAAGATGAAGCCCACATAGCACGACTTGTTATTTTTAAACTGGAGCGTGAGGGATACGAGGTTATATGGGCTGATGACGGCGGCAAGGCACTGGAAAAAGTAAGGGAATCCTCACCCGATCTGGTTATCCTCGATATTATGATGCCTGTCATGGATGGTTATGAGGTGTTGAAATATTTGAAAGAGGATGATAACCTGAAATCCATACCGGTAATTATGCTCACAGCAAAAGGACAGGAACATGATATCGTTAAGGGATTTGAATACGGAACGGAAGATTATATTATCAAACCTTTCAGTCCTGCCGAACTTTTAGTACGGGTACGGAAAGCATTAAGCACATAGAGGCTTTTAAAAAATATGACCTGTGAAAAGATTATAGCAGAAAGAGGTTGTTTTACGATATTCCTTCCTGCTTCTTCATACCCTTCCGTTCCATCTTGCCCCATGCTTTTTTACCGCGGATGTAATCAATAATTCCCATGAATCGCCACCAGGTATTGATCTGGCGGTATCCGAAATTTTCCATGACCGAATACAGAAAAAGCCAGACAATATGACGGTAGTGCGGATATTTTCTAAATGACAGTTCTTCGAGAACCAGTGAACCCACCGACAGGACAATACCAAGGATAATTGCCACAGAAAAAAATAAGATTGCAAATTTGATATTAACAAATCCGAAAAGAAATGATAGTAAGAACACAATATATCCAACCAATTCGATAATCGGTCCCAGCATTTCAAAGAAAAAGAAAAACGGTATCACCAGCATACCAACTATCCCATACCGTGGATTACAGAGCATGATTCTATGTTTAGTCAGGGTTTCTATAAGCCCCCGTTGCCAGCGGTTACGTTGACGTCCCAGTATTTTCAGCGATTCCGGAACCTCTGTCCAGCAAACAGGTTCAGGAACAAAAGTGATACGATACGGTATCTTTTTTTCACGCATTATGCGGTGCATACGCACCACCAGCTCCATGTCCTCACCTACAGTTTCATGTAAATAACCGCCACATGTGATGACTGCATTTTTCAGGAAAAGACCAAACGCTCCTGAAATAACCAGAAGACCATTAAATACATCCCATCCGACACGACCGAACAGAAACGATCGGAGATACTCGATAATCTGGAATCTTGCAAGACTGTTGGACGATAGATCAATTTCAACAACCTCGCCGGCCCTTACGGTGCATCCATTTGCTACTCGAACGATTCCTCCCACAGCGATAGTTTTTTCATCATCGAGGAAAGGGCGCACAAGCTTTAACATCACATCGCATTCGAGTATTGAATCAGAATCAATTGCACTGACAAGGGGGTATTGGGAAACGTTTATACCTGCATTCAGCGCATCGGCTTTACCGCCGTTAACTTTATCAACCACGACAAGATTGGCATGGTCGAGCGACTTATAGAGCCCCCTTATCTCTTTACAGTGGATATTGTTCAAAATGGGACGGTATGATCTCTGTAAATGGTAGGTTTCCTTCAATACCTCTAATGTCGTATCGGTAGAGCCATCGTTGACAACGATGATTTCGAATCCCGGGTAGTGCAGCTGGAGAAGCGATTTTACATTATCGCTGATCGTGTCTTTTTCATTGTATGCAGGGACAAGGATTGAAATGGGCTTATAAAAATTGGCATGAAAGAGCTTTTTATCTTTCCAGAACAGGAGTGTTTCCTTGAGGTAACCCTTGAGCACCCAGAATGAAAGGATGGTTAAAAGAATATAAACAAAATTAATCATTAAAAAATAGAACAACACAAGGTAATTGTATACGATGATTACGTTAACAATATTATCTGTCATGGATTACTCAGACTTCCATTTCATATAAGACATAGTTTATAATATGTGCAATATCATCGGAGGGGTGAATTTCAAGCAATGTTTCCAGCTCCTTTTTACCCCATTTGCCGAATCCAAATAAAGCTTGAGCACTATATAACCTTACCCAGTAGTTTTTGTCCGTTAAGATTCTCATCTTGAGTTCCGGTATAATATCTGATGAACTCATGTTACCGATCGCCTTTACAGCCTGGCTGCGAATTACCCAGTCCGGCGATGACATGAACTTCGATAGAAATAGAGTGCTTTCCGGACCGCCTATTTTCCCCGTTGCCTTGATACAGCCGATCTTGAGTTCGGTATCATCTGTCTTATTGGCAAGTTCAATTATTATTGGCAGACTTTCGACTACATTGTTTGCGGCAAAAACATCAACGATGAGCCGCTTGGACCTGTCTGAGATATCTTCTTCCGCGAGGAGTTGTAAAAGTACAGGGTTTATTTCTCTTCCATAACTTAAAATAATATCGGTAACCTTTGAAGCAATGAAATATTGGCTGTTTAAAATAAACTTTATGATGTTATGGATATCCTTTATAGTACCTATCTTACTGAGCGTTTCAAATGCATTCATGAATATTTCCGGTGAGGTATCATAAACCATTTCAATGAGCTTTTTTTCAGCCGGACGGTATTTCATAATTCCAAGGAAATAAATACTGTAGATTTTCTCCCATTGATTCTTTTTGTCAAGCGCCCTCATAAGCTTTGTATGAAATCCGATTTCCCGGAGCAACTGGATTATTGCTTCGTAATCTTCACCTTTGAGGTTAACAAGGTAATTCTCAATGAACACACCGAAATCAACCCAGTCGCCATATCGAAGATTAAATCTCGAAAGTTCTTTTTCGGATAGTTTCCCCGCCAAATATCCAAACAAAAACTTTTCCCAGAAAACCTGTTTATGTTCAATGTACTTTTTCTTTGCGTTATAAAGTATCCGCAGTATGACCGTGTACAGCAGCAGTAAAAAAACCAGTATAATCATACAAAGAATGATTCCGATTAAAATCAGTTCTTTCGTCGAAAAAAATGCTGTGATTGTCTGAAGATACATGATTAAGTATGTAATCCCTGCAAGGTAAGGTTTCTGCACGATACGATAGAATGTTCACCATCTTTCAGTGTTCAAATAGTCTGCATTCATCAAGTCGTGGTTTGCATAACTCTTAAAAACGCGCATCAATAATGATGGTATTTTTGATATCATGGTATTTCGATTGACGTGTTAGATTTTCAAACTGGTATTTACAAACAAATTTTTCTGTGAAGGCAAATGAATAGTGTGCCAATATCGAAGAAAAACTCATGTCGGCCCTCCCGCCGAGCGCGTATTCATACTCCGGACTGTAAATACGGTTTCCGCCGGTAACGCCAACCTTGATTGCCGTACGTTGTGTAACTTTATACCCGCAATCAAACCAGTAAGCATGATCAAAATTATCTTCCGAGTCCATACTTCCGAAATATTTTCCCCAAAGTGAAAATCGTGATGTCACATAATATCTTGCACTGGGGGAAAAAATAGTGTAGGAATATCCCGGATATACAGAATGTCTGAAACCCATTCCGACGAGATACCGTGGTTTTTCCCGGGTCAATTCAACAGCAAAGTAATCCGCTGTACGGTCATCTGAATCACGGCCGTATCCGTAGGTTAACTCGATGTAATGATACTTATCGAGATTGAAGATCGGTCCCATGGTGATGATTGTGTTATTCCAGCCGCTTCTATTGTCATGGTACGCTCTGCCCAGAATAGATGTGCTGGGACTGAGACGTGCAATCAAGGCATTTTCATAAACCCTCGCTCCCTCGCCGTAAGAATAATCAAGATAGGTGAAAGAAAAAATATTCCTGAACTCTCCTGAGATACTTTCCGTGCACCATGCTGTGAAAATCACAACCGATATAAACAGGATCTTTCGCATACTTTTTTGCCCTTTATATGTGATGAACTCTTTTTTATAATAATTACTTGAGGGCGGTAAAAAAAATTTTTCACGCGCCCATGTATAAAATATATGACTCCGTCGCTGTCAAGGGCAAGTAAATCAGCGCTTCGCACTGACCCTTGACAGCATGTTCCTCTACTAAGGTGATTTTTCACTACGTTTCCTTATGCTATGAAAATATACTTCTATAGAGCAATTGTCTATATATAATATTCGACAATATCCTGTTTTTTCTCTTCAACACGTTAAAATTCAAGGTTCAAACCGTTCCTCTTGAAACCGGTAAAGAGAAAAATCAGGGATCTGCTGATACTATATGTTCGTATAACCTTTAAATTTTATTAGATTTGAAAGGGAACTTTTACGGAGCCTGTTTAAGCGGTATGTTTGATGTAATACTTATACTTATTACAGATGGAGGTAATTGTTTCGTCATATTCACAGTTCGTTCTCTGCCTGTTCGATGATGCTGTATACATTTGGGGATGATTCGGCGGAACGGATACTGTTGCGTATTATATCCTGATTGAATATTCTCGCAATCTGGGCAAGGGTTTTGATATGTTTGCTGACCTGTATTTTGGGTACGAGCAGAAGGATAACAATGTAAACCGGCTCACCGTCAATGGAATCAAAATCTATCCCGTTCTTTGAAATTCCGACAGCTCCCACAATATCATCAATACAATCGACGGTGCCATGCGGAATTGCGATCCCCCCGCCTACTCCGGTCGAAACGGAACTCTCACGCTGAAAAACAACCTCCATGATACGATCACGGTCACGGAGACTTACTTCATGTTCTGATATGAGCAGATCAATAAGTTCCTCTATGGCTTCCATCTTATCCTCAGCTTCGAGATCGATTTTAATTTCATCGGCATTGAGAATTTCAGATAACCTCATCGTTTCTCCACTTTCTTTTTATTCGTAATACGTCTCAAACGGAAGTTGTCTTCACGTTCTCGTTCTTCAAGTGTACTCCTGATAAACCGTATTTCACTCCGGAGTCTGGGTATAAGCATTACTTCCAACGCATTGATTCTTCGTGTCGTTTTCTGAACTTCACGACCGAGTCTTTTGAGAGCAGCTTCGAGCGGTGCAATTTCAAATATAAGTCTGAGCACTTTCTCAAAACGGTCTCTCGTTTCATAAATCCGAAGACTTATGCTCTGGGAATGAATCTCATGAAAACGGGTATCGAGTCCTTCTACTATATCTATCTTTGGAATTTCTACTCCCCAGCTCTTCTCCTTGCTGATTTCTATGCTCACTTTTTTGTCCCAGAGAAGAGCCGCAGATTCTAAATCACCAAAGCCATCGATTGCCCGCGCCGTGTTCAGGCAATGAAACGCCTGTACCATTTCACTGTGAAGCTGGTTTTGTTTTTCCATTAATGGTTTCACGAGTTCCATGAATTTGGACAGCAATACCTCGCGTTTATGTTTGAGGAGCTCGACTCCTTCACATGCTAAACCGTGCTGAGACTTCCGTGAAAGGAGATTCATCCTTGTGGGACTGATTTTTTCCATGTGTTGAACTGCTCAATTTCTTAAAGGTAATTATTCATATCGAAGTTTTACATATTTGCATTGATTCTTTTTCTTTTCCGTACAGAAATTCACTCATTATTATTATCATAATGTATTTCAAGACTATAAGAATCATGCATTTTAAAAAAATGGCGTTGTAACACCATCCTCCATTATTTCAGAGAAGTAACGGCTAATTAAATCTTTATTGATCCGTTTCAATTCTTCCTCGGGGAACATTTTTAACAGCGTCCATCCGAGATTGAGCGTTTCTTCGATATCACGTGGACTCCTGCCCTGTCCAATGAGTTCCCGTTCAAATCGTTCGGCAAACTCGAGATATTTTTTATCTATATCGGTCAGGGATTCCTCTCCCATTATTGCCACGAGGCGGCGAATATCGATTCCCTCGGAATAGCAGGCATAGAGTTGATTGGAAAGCTCACGGTGATCCTCACGGGTTTTACCAGCTCCGATTCCGTTATTCATAAGCCGTGAAAGACTTGGTAAAACATCGATCGGCGGAAAAATGCCCTGACGGTGCAATCCGCGGGACAGAACTATCTGCCCCTCGGTAATATAGCCGGTCAGGTCTGCAATTGGGTGGGTAATATCGTCATCAGGCATTGTCAGGATAGGAAGCATTGTAATACTTCCCTGCTGACCGCGGAGACTCCCGGCACGCTCATATAATGAGGATAGATCGCTGTACATGTACCCCGGATACCCCCTTCTGCCGGGAATTTCCTCTCGTGCTGTCGCAACCTCGCGCAGGGCCTCACAGTAGTTGGTCATATCTGACAGAACCACAAGGATATGCATGTTATGTTCGAAGGCGAAATACTCGGCTGTTGTCAGTGCGCACCGTGGTGTAAGGATACGCTCAATTGTAGGATCGTCCGCCAGGTTCATAAACGAGATTACCTTGTTTTTGATACCGGTCCTTTCAAAATGATCTGCAAAAAACGAGGCTTCACGGCGGGTAATGCCCATTGCGGCAAAGATGACGACAAAGTTTTCCTCTTTCTCGCGAACTCTTGCTCCTTCAAGAACCTGCGCGGCTATCTCGTTCGCAGGAAGCCCGGCACCGCTGAAAATAGGTAGCTTCTGCCCGCGAACAAGGGTATTGAATCCATCGATAGCTGAAACGCCGGTCATGATAAAATCTTCGGGACGTGACCGGGCGACCGGATTAATTGGAGAGCCAATAACCGGTAATCGTTTGTCAACCGCGACCGCTCCCATACCATCAATGGGACGTGCCGCACCGTCGAATATTCTTCCCACCATTTCTGTTGATACGCCGATTCTGGCTACTTCATCCTTGAGTCTTACACTGGTCTTTTTGACATCCATACCGACCGTGTTCTCAAAGATTTGAATGAGCACATGTTCTGTGCCAATCTCCAGAACCTGCCCGTTGCGGACCTCGCCTGTGGGAAGTGTAATTTCCACTATTGAGTTATAAGGAAAATCATCTACGTTATTGAGAAACAGCAGAGGTCCGGAAATGTAACTGATTGTCCGATATTCCTTTGTAGTAAAATTCATAATTTTTTCCTGATTTATATATTCATCCCGGAACATGTTCCGGAAAAGGCAGTCTTATGATAGTACTTGAAATCCTTTGAATCAAGCGAAATATTTTCCCATGCTATCATAGAACAACTCGAGTTTTTCCTCAAATTCCTCGTCCGGATAATTCTTCAGATCTGCCAGTTCCTCTCGCAGCGGCATTTCCAGAATATCATCGAGGCTTCCACCATTCTCAAGCGAGTGGTTGATCTTTTCATAAAAACGTATATGCGCCTCGAGAAGTCCCAGCTGCTTCTTTGTTGAACACGAAGCATCCACTTCACTGAAAGCATTTTGCTGGAGAAAATCCTCCCTGAGCATCTTTCCCAGTTCCAGAGCAGCCCTATCCACGTCCTGCAGCGCATCGGGACCGACAAGCTGCACTACTTCCTGGAGTTCGGCATCACGCTGGAGAATTTTCAATGCCTCGCTGCGGTTGTTTCCCCAGTTCTCGTCAACATTCTTGTTGAACCAGCCGATAAGACGCTGATCATAAAGACTGAAGGAACGATTCCAGTTGATTGCCGGGAAATGACGGCGCTGCGCAAGAGAACTGTCAAGCGCCCAAACATCTCCGACTACCCTGATAGATGACTGTGTTACCGGTTCGGAATAGTCACCTCCCGGTGGTGACACTGCTCCTACCACAGTGATGCTTCCGATCCGTTCTTCACTGTCGCCGATGACAGCGAGACCAGCACGTTCATAAAAATTTGATATGCGTGTGGGAAGGTAGGTCGGATAGCCTTCTTCCCCGGGCATCTCCTCGAGGCGCGAGGATATTTCACGCATTGCTTCAGCCCATCTTGAAGTTGAATCAGCAAGAAGAAGCGTATGATACCCCATGTCACGGTAATACTCTGCGATGGTGATCCCCGTGTATACACTCGCCTCACGTGCCGCTACCGGCATATTGGAAGTATTGACCACAAGAATGGTTCGTTCGATCAGGGGACGTTTTGTTCTTGGATCCTCGAGTTCGGGGAATTCCAGGAGGATGTCTGTCATTTCGTTTCCCCGTTCACCACAGCCGATATAGACAACTATATCGACCTGCGAGTGTTTTGCGAGCATCTGTTCGACAACCGTCTTGCCTGTTCCAAAACCTCCCGGCAGAATAGCGCTCCCCCCGAGCGCGAGCGGGAACAGTGTGTCAAAGATACGCTGACCGGTGATGAGCGGTGTGTCGGGATTGATTTTCCGCTTGACCGGACGTTCCTCCTTCACAGGCCACGTATGGCTCATACGAAGTTCAGTACCGTCTGAGAGCCTCCCTACCGCGTCCGTTATTGTGAATAGTCCATGCTTGATATCCTTAAGGGTTCCGCTCACACCGTGGGGAATCATAATGCGGTGTAATATCTGTTCTGTTTCGTGAACCTCGCCAATAATGTCACACGGTTTCAGCTCCGTTCCTGCTTGAACCGTTGGAGTAAACTCCCATTTTTTCTCAAGATCAAGGGGCGGAGCCTGAATGCCACGTCCGATGAATTTCCCGCTTTTTTCAATCAGTATATTCAGGGGACGTTGAATACCATCGAAGATACTGCCCAGAAGTCCCGGACCGAGAGTAACTGAAAGTGGCGTCCGGCGGCTTGTAACCTGTTCACCGAGCCTTAACCCCGATGTGTCTTCATACACCTGTATAAATGCCTGATCGCCATTGAGGCGTATCACCTCTCCAGTAAGGTGGAGTTCTCCAACCTCCACAATATCAAACATACGGACTCCCGGTATATTTTCCGCCACAACGGTTGGTCCGCTGACTTTTACAATTTGTCCGGTTTCTTGTGCCATATTGAGTTTTTCTACCTATCGTTTTTATATGTTCAGAGTGTTTTTACTTGCTATCTAACATGAGTAGTACCTCTTTAGTACATAAAGACAGTTACTTCGAATCTTCGAAAAGCTTTATACGATATCCGATTGCGCGATGGATAATTCCTTCAAAAATTTCATCACGTTTATGGACATATTCCCATTTCGTAATAATCGGGATGTTGACAACGAGCGGTATGGTGCTTTCATCGACTTTTTTCTGGAGTTTCGAGGGTAAATCTTTATTGAATGCCTCATCAACAAGAATAATGCCGTTGTGAGCATCTTCAATCTCTTCGGCCAGAACAGTGTGAGCATCGTTGATACTTGCGACCTCACGTATCTGAATACCGGCATAGGTAAATCCGATTCCCTGACCCCTCGGCACAATAGCAGTAATATTATACATAAATGAGTCCTTTTCGTATCTGACCCGTTCCTGCCCTGAACGCTATTCCGTTAATAATCGTCCGCAGGTTTGTCAATTCAATGAACTTACACCAGACATAACCGAGGAAAACGCCTATCCCGAACGGATGAAATCTTTTGTAAAACTGGGTTTTCCGTATGAATACCTCTTCAAAAAAACGTTCCATTTCATGGAGAAATCCGGTCTCTGCATAATATATGATTCCCTTCTCCACTGCTGCATGGAATGCTGTAGACTCAATCATCTCGAATGCCTCATCAAGAGCCTTTGCCCCGGATATTTCATAGAGAAGCTGGGTAGCGATGTTACCTCCATGGGTAAAAATATCACCATTATCCTGAACCGGTTTCTCTCCTTCCCAGACAAATTTAAGGGCAGAGATGATATTTTTCATATCAATTTCAAGACGGAAAATGTCCTTGATGATTTTCATATTAGCATCTTTTTGATCAAGGAATTTCAAGATATTATAGTAGAAATTCAGTTCCACACGATTTATGAGATGCAATACAGGTTCATGCTCAGTTGTTTCTCTCAGCGCTCTGTTGAGCGCCTCAGCCCCGATTGGATAACGAGTTGACAGAATATGAGCCATTGCTTGCAGATCGGGTGCATTGAGCAGTATTGAAAGTATATCGCGGTCAAG
>AQSL01000138.1 GCA_000403035.1 Candidatus Latescibacter anaerobius SCGC AAA252-E07
GGAGATGCTCTTTCGTCCCAACAACATTTCCACATATCTCGCAGAGAATAAGTTCCCTTTCTATTCTAACATCCATGCCGCTCCGGTCGAAATCGGCCAAATCATACTCTGTCGTATATGTAATACCATTTTCTGTGGTACAGTACAGGTTGCACTGCCCGCAGAAATTGCATATATCATATCGGAGCTTTAAAGTCCTAATTTTCTTTTCAAGATCGTCAATAATTTCTATCGAACGTGAAGGGCATACTTCGCTGCATGCGCCGCATCCAATACAAACATCTGTATCAAACTGCGGTTTTCCTCGAAACGTTTCCGGGGGTACCGTGAGTTCTTTAGGGAATTTTGATGTATACGGTCCCTGAATAAACAGAACTTTGATTGCTTCCCATAACTCACGAAGTTTTGGTTTACGCATACTTTATGACTCCGTTTATTATTTTTTACCGTTAATCTCGGCGTACTTGTCAACCACACTGCCATCCCAGAGCTTAATACCGGATTTATGGGCAGCCCTGGCAAGTGCGTGCGCTGCAACCGGTGAAGTAAAAAGGACAAACACTGCACAGAGAATCGCCCTTATACCGGCTGATCCAAATCCCATGATAACAAAAAGACCTATAAGAATCATGCATGTTCCAAGGGTTACACATTTCGTCGCCGCCTGTAGGCGATTGTAAATATCGGGAAGCCGTACCAGTCCGATACAACCGAAAAGATCAAAAAGCACCCCGATAATGATAAGAATTAATCCTATGGTTTCATTCATCGAAGTCCCGTCCTTCCAGATATTTTGCCAGGGCAATTGTACCGATAAAACTGAGAAGGGCCCATGTAATGCCAATGTTCATATAAAAACCTTTCCCTGTCGTCAATGTGAGGATTGCACAAAATCCAACCATCAACGTTCCAAGTATGTCAATGGCCACCGTACGATCAGGTGCAGTCGGTCCTTTTCCGATCCTGTAAAGACACAGAAATGCTGAAAAAAGGAGAACAAGCATTACAATTGACGGCCATGACCAATATACCTGACTTATCATTCGAATACCCTCTTAAGGATTTTTTCAAATTTTTCTACAATTATCTTCGTCTGACGTTCAGGATCATCTGTCTGAACATTTATCCAGTGTATGTACATATCACTCCCGATTATATCAACCGTGAGCGTTCCCGGTGTCAGTGTAATGGAGTTTGCAAGGAATGTTAAGCCCAGATCGGTTTTCAAAGTTGTCGTTACCTTCACAATTCCCGGATGTATCGGAACATCCACATGAAGAACTCTGTATGCCACATCCAGATTTGCGTTGACCATATGAAAAAGAAAAACGGGAATATAGTAGAGTGCCCAGAATATACGGCGCAGTGATAACAACTTAATTGCATTATCAAAAAATATATGGCCGAGAAATGCGGTGCAGAGCATCGAGATAACGATTCCCGCTATCAAATTCTGTATATCAACAGACCAGGTTAAAAGCAGCCATACAGCAAGTAATAAAATGAAATATACCAATCTATTTGTCATCGTATGCACTCCAAAACATTGGAAATGTAAGTTGCGTTATCAAATAAAATTTCATGCGCCGGTTCTACGAATACCTCTATAAACCAGGGACTTGCAACTCCGAAAGCAATGCAAAACACAGCCAGTATAACCATAACACCCCACATGGATCCGGGAACCTCGCGAATGTTTTTCAGTTTATCCGGAAGTGATCCGAACAGAGCCAATTTTTGAAGCTTCACAAAATAGACAAGAGTCATGAAACTTACCAATACGGTAACGCCTGCAAAAAGATAGGCTATCGGTCCGATAGTATCGTATGCTTTCACAGCGGCAATGATAATGATAAGTTTACTGAAAAAGCCCCCGAACGGTGGAATACCCGAGATTGACATGGAAGCGATTGAACATGTTGCAGACGTTACCGGCATCTTTTTCCAGAGCCCGCCAAGCTTATGTAAATCCCTTGTCCCCGTGGCATATTCAACAGCACCTGAACACAGGAAGAGAAGTGATTTGAAAAATGCATGATTGAGCAGGTGGAAAAGCCCCCCGAGAATACCTAACGGGGTGCCGAGTCCTATACCGAAAATAATATACCCTATCTGGCTTATGCTGGAATACGCAAGAAGCCTTTTAAAATCACTCTGCCCTATGGCCAGAAGAGCTCCGCCGACCATTGAAAGCATTCCCAGTGAAATGAATATGGTTGAATATGCGGGTTCAAAACCGAATACATTGAAAAATAAACGTACCAGGCAATACACCCCGAGAGCCTTGATAAGCACCCCTGAAAGCATGGCGGAAATCGGTGCGGGTGCGGATGGATGCGCATCAGGAAGCCATGCATGAAACGGCATTAACGATGCTTTCAGGCCGAAGCCCATGATAAACAGAGCGGAAATAAATTTAACCATAAGCCCGGATTGACCTGTTTTTAAAACCTAGGCAATATCTGCAAGGTTCAAGGTTCCGGTTATGCTGTATAAAAGCGCAATTCCGAAAAGGATAAAACCAGATGCAACATTACCGAGAACAAGATATTTGAATGATGCTTCCAGTTCTTCATGTTCAATTCCAAATGCAACGAGTGAATAAGAGGATATTGCGGCGATCTCAAGAAACACGAACATATTGAACATATCACCGGTAGCCACAACACCGTTCATTCCCGCCAGCATCATCATGAAAAGACAATAGTACTTGACTTTGGAGGTATAACGCTCCATGTAGGCGATTGAATACACAATGACAAGAAATGCTATAGTATTGATAATGATTTGAAAGAATCCGGCAAAAGGATCCCCGACAAGGTTAATTCCAAACGGTGGTTTCCATCCACCCATCGTATACACTACGGTATCGGCTCCTATCCTTCCAAAAGACAGCAGAACCAGAAGTCCGGTTGTCAGAACAGCGATAAGGTCCGCTAACCATTTCCTGATGTATCCGGCAATAGGTATTAGAAATGCGGCACCTAACGGTAAGGCAATAAACAACGGGAGGAGGTAGCCTGAATTCATCCTCTTAACCTCCTTATCTGGAGAATGTCGAACGTCCCATATTTCTCATACAACCTGATACAAAGCGAAATTATCAGAGCCGCAGTACCAAGTCCGATAACAATCGAGGTGACAATCAGAGCCTGGGGCAATGGATCAACAAAAGCCGATGTTTGTTGAGCGATATTATCTGTTGTTGTAATAATCGGTGCAGTCCCTTCACTTCGATAGCCCACAAGAATCAACATAAGGTTCACCGCATATTCGATAATGAAGAGACCGATAACAATTTTTACCAGGTTCTTTTTTGCTATAACAGCATATACGCCGAGAAGTAACAGTATTGTACTTAGAATGTAAGGAAACATATATGCTCCTTTTTATTTTTCATTCTCCATACGGAAAATTGAAAGAGCGATAAAAACAGCCAGAAGACTGGCAGAAACCTTGATCCCGATAGCAATATTACTCCACATCAAAGTACCGCCTGAAATGAGCATGAGCGGAGTACCCTTAATCAGAAAATTGTAAAAGAAAAACCCTCCGCTAAATCCAAGAATGGCAATCACCAGAAAACCCAGTGCACCAAGACAATCCCACACCGTAAGTGCTTTTTCACCGACAATATTCAGGGCGGTTTCTTTTCCAAAGGATAACACCAGCAGTATAAATCCGCACGCCAGCATGACTCCGCCGGCAAAGCCGCCGCCCGGGGTTATATGTCCGTAAAGTATGATACTTGCGCTGAACACAATAATAAATCCAAAAATCAGACGAGTGATAGTTTTAACTATCAGTGTCATCCCCTTCATTTCTGATTCTGCCTTTCTTTCTTAAAATTACGAGCGCTCCGATAATCGAGGCAAAAATAACAGTAGCCTCTCCAAGCGTATCATATGCTCTGAAATCCAGAAGAATTGCCGTGACAATATTGGCTGCATTTGAAAGTCTAAATCCATTGTTAATATAATCCTGAGAAACCCTGAGAACCGGATTGCCGAATTCCGGCATTTCCTTGTATACTATGGCAGCAAAAACAATGAATATTCCGCAGAAAAGTAATCCGATCGAAGTAGCAAAAACCTCTCCATAACGGTACCGATGGGCAATGGTAACATCCTCACGGAAAATAACGAGCCGCAGCAGCATAATAAGAGCTATTACTTCCACGGCTACCTGTACGATAGCAAGATCAGGCGCGCCGAGGATAAGAAAAATGATTGAGAGCGCCAGACCCATTGCTCCAATCGATATAACACTGGAGAGAAGATCTTTTGTCTCAATGGCTATTATGGCGCCAATAATCATAAATGTCAGAAGTCCATATAACAGGATCATTGTATGCTACCTCACAAGAAAAAATATCACAAATCCGAGACCAATCAACACAAAGGCCACATATGTGGATACAATACCATTATGGATTGCCCGGAAAACCTCAACCAGTTTAGAACCATACCTCCCGCCGAGAACATAAAGATCGTACACACCAAGTTCCGCATCTTTATAGAGCACTTTCAACGGACTAATTTCCCGAATTGTCTCGTAAAATCCGGTTCCGGGAAACCGAATAGTCTCGCTTTCAAATTTCTCGCCGCCGACAAAGATTGAGGTTGTACGTGGCTTTACGGTTGTGCTGAACATGTACACAATGAGTCCGACAACAAGAGAGAGAAGTATCAGCAGAGTTGCCAGCGTCGGACTCCATATCCCATGGGTCAGTGCAATCATATTGGGAATATCACCAAAATCCATACCAACTGCAGGACCTATGAGATATCTCAGAGGAAACTGTGCAAACACACCAAAAAGTACACAGAAAGCCGCAAGCACTATCATCGGGATACTCATGGCCCATCCGGCCGATGTAACATTTTTCATACTTTCGGGTTTTTTCCCGAGAAAGACCGAATGAATAACCTTTATAAACGAAGCGAGTGTCAGAGCGCTTCCGAACATTGCGGCGAGGAGGAATATCGGTTGTCCGATCTCGATGGTACCCTGATATACCAGCCATTTTGAAACAAATCCGTTGAAAGGCGGCACACCGGAAATGGAAAACGCTGCGATAACCATTGTTATAAATGTAACCGGCATCACTTTAGCCAGTCCGCCGAGTTCCTCAAGCTCCGGAGTTCCGGACCTCTTTTCTACCGCACCGGCACCAAGGAATAAACAACATTTGTAGATTGCGTGATTCAACATGTGGAAAAGTCCGCCGACAATTCCGACAGGAACCCCGGTCCCGATACCCATCACCATATAACCCACCTGGCTGACAGCATGGAATGCAAGCAGCTTCTTAAGATTATGCTGTACAAGCGCCATCATAACCGCTAAAATAATCGTCACACCGCCGATTATGAGAAGGAGCATCTTAAGCGGTGTATTGAGCACAAACATGTTAAGCGATATCCGGGCCAACAGGTAAATACCGAGGAGCTTGTCAAGGCTTGCCGGCATATACGCCATGACACTCGCCGGGGCGCTTTCCGCAGATTTCGGTATCCAGGAGTGACCGGGAATTGCCCCCGCCTTTACCAATGCTCCTATGAGAAGAAGTATATATATCAATGTATGAAGGGTGTTCGAAATGTAAAATGAGTTAATCTCGCTCATCCGGAGAGTTCCGAAAGTGTGCCACAAAAGCACAATTCCCAACAGCATCGCACAGTCGGAAAAACCGGTTATAATGAACGTTTTGCCGGCTGCTTCATTCGAATCTTTACCTCCCATGGTAATCATAAGGAATAGCAGCATGGTGGTAACTTCCCACCCGATAAGGAGAATTATCAGGTTATCCGCAAGAAGAGCTAAAGATGCACCCGCTAAAATCCACAGAAGATAAGCGTAGTATTCTTTCTGCCGTTCATGTCCTTTCATAAACCCTATGGAATAAATAACGAGGAGAACGGCAAAGAGTGCAGTTGCAAAAAGAATGAATCCGCTAAGACTGTCCACCCTGAAAGCAAAAGAGAAATTGAACTTTTCAATGGTAAACCAGGTCCATGACGAAGTAAGCTCATGCCGTGCAAAGAAAAGCAAACCTGCATAGTATGCTGCAATAACCGATCCTGCAAGAGCTATTACTTCCTTCACTCCCTTTAAACCCCTGGGAATCAGCAATACTACAGCGCCTGCAATGAGCGGAATTACTATTGGAGGATAGAAGGAAATATCCATGTTATGCCATCTCTTTCATCATGAGTTTCTGAATTGCCTTCTCGACGGGTGTAATAGCCCCATAATCCTTTTTCAGCTGCTCGGTCACCTTACGGGAGCTTTCGGTTAATTCTTTTCCTGTCATGATTACCCTGGAATCGTTCCTTTCGAGTACCGCCATTCTTTCCGTACAGCAATAACAGGGATCAACTGCAGCTGTTATTAAAGCCACATCGGCGATCTTATAGCCAATACAGGTGGCCTTAAACGATGGAATGTTCACATAGCTCGGAGCGCGGACTTTGTGCCGAACAGGAAAGTTACCACCGTTCCCGCGAACATAGTGATATACCTCGCCCCTCGGCGCTTCTGCATGACCGATACCCTCGCCGGCGGGAATCGATTTTATATGTGCATCGATAGGTCCTTCAGGCATCTTATCCATACACTGCTTTATGATTTTTGCCGACTCAATGATTTCAAGGAGACGCACCGCCGCCTTGGCAAATACATCGCAGGTATCCCATGTGATGACCTTCCAGTCTATACGGTCGTATGCCGCATAAGGATCATCAGTTCTTATATCATCCGGAATATCCGAAGCTCGTACGGTAGGTCCGACAGTCGCATACGCTATTGCATCTTCTTTGGTAAGGATGCCAATTCCTTTGGTGCGTGCGTGTAAGACAGGATCATCCATCACAGCTCCTACAAGCATTTCCGTTGAAGCAATAACTTTATCCATTTCCTTGTGAACCCAGGGGAAATCCTCGCTCTTGAGATCACGGCGCACTCCACCGGGCTTCATCATTGCATAATGGTTACGGTTGCCCGTTAGTTTTTCACAGATGTCCAGCACCGGTTCACGATACTTCCATGCCCACATGAAAACGGTGTCGTACCCGATGAAATGTCCCGCCAGACCAACCCACAAGAGATGACTGTGAATCCGTTCGAGCTCGCAAATGATTGTTCTGATATATTCTGCACGTTCCGGTACTTTAAAACCACCGAGATCTTCGACTGCATTTACATAAGCTATGGGATGGGAAGTGGAGCATATTCCGCAGATTCGTTCCACAACGAAGGGAACCTGATCCCATGTCTTTTGCGTACACAGTTGTTCTATCCCACGGTGCATATACCCGATACGCATATCCACATCCACAACAGTTTCACCCTCGACATAGAGTTTGTAAAACTCTGCCTCTTCAAGCAGCGGATGGAAAGGACCGAGCGGTATTATGGTTTTTTTCATTTTTTATGCTCCTTGAAATCACGGCGTAAAGGATACACATCCTCGGGCCAGTCATCTGCCATAATGAGTCTTCTTGGATCCGGATGATTTTCGAAAACCACACCCAGAATGTCATAGAGTTCACGCTCAATCCATATAGCAGCAGGTAAAAATGTTCCGATCGATTCAATTTCCGGCGATGGTTTGCTTACCTTTGTTCTTACCGTAATCAACTGGTATTCCTTGGGATACATGAAATGGTACAATATCTCGATACCGCTTCGGGTATCAATGCCCGATGCCGTACAAAGCCGACCTTCTAAATCTTCATACATGTAACGGCAAATCACCGGAATATCCTTTTTATCAACCGTGATATATACCCTTCGATCATTTTTCTCGAAAATATCTAAGAGAATACTGCCATGCTTTTCCTTTATCGCTGAAAGGGCTTTTTTATCATTCATACTACAACGCTCCTAAAGGGCTTGTAAAGCTTTTACAACGCCAAGAATCATTGCCTCGGGTTTAGGCGGACAACCGGGAACATAAGCGATAATTGCATTTGGATCAATTTCCCTCACAACCTCATCGAGAGGGTACGGATCGAAATTATAGCTGTCCCGAAACATCGTCTTGGACAGGGCGCAGGAACCGATTGCAAAAACCACACACGGTTTGGCTGTCTGTTTGTATAATTCGATGAACCTGGGCTTTACATGACGGTTGATAGATCCGGTGACAAGAAGGGCATCCGCATGTCTGGGGCTGCCAACAAGCTTGATACCGAATCGCTCCACATCAAATCGCGGCGTCAGCAGATCGAGTATCTCGATGTCGCAATTATTACACGGAGACAGGGCAACATGATAAACCCATGGTGATTTTTTCAATCCCCACATCGTAAGACTCATATTCATCTCCCACTTATATAGTTCGTAACTACCATCCATACATACCAAGAACCAGCCCGATAACTGCCAGTATGGTTAACGGTCCCCAGAAGAATTTTACCGCATGATCAATCCTTACACGAGGATTGGTATTTCGTATCAAAACAATCAACACTACAATGCTAAGGTATTTCAATATGCTCCACAGAATTGATATCCCTTCCAGACGGATACCTCCCATGAGCAGGGTAACCATGAAAAGAGGTAACACCGCCAGCAACATCATTTTCGTGATCTTGATCATGGCAAGAGGCGGTCCGGAATATTCAGTGATAATACCACCCATAATTTCCTGCTCTGCTTCGGGAATGTCAAACGGGACGAGTCCCAGCTTTGCCTGCGTGGAAAGTAAAAGAACAATAAAACCAATTATTCCCGATATGCTCAAGAGATTCCATCCGTTCACGCTCTGCGCTTCTATGATGCTTGCGAACCTGATATCGAATCCCGATTTTACAATAACAGATGCAACAATAATAAGATAGGGAAGCTCATATCCAAGGATAAGTTTCATTTCCCTTGATGCGCCAACAATTGCAATCGGATTACCGGTACTGCTGGCACCGATTATCAGCGCTATAGCCGGAATTATTAAAAGATATACAAGTACAACGACATCACCTAAAAATCCCTCTTCCGGCCAGAGCATAACATACCCCAGAAGACCCGCCGAAAGCGCTACCCCTGCCAATCCGAACAGAGGGGCTAAGAGAAATACATACCTGCTGGCCTCATCGGGAATAAGCGTCTCCTTACCGAGAAGCTTGAGAATGTCCGCAAGAGGTTGAAACCAGGGCGGCCCAATTCGCGCCTGGACTCTCGCAGTCACTTTCCTGTCTACCCAGCTCGTTATAAGTCCAAGAACCAGTATACCACAAACAATAAGCACAAAATAAACAATTGTAATGATACCGGAGGTAATCACATCTGTCTCCACTATTCAAGTTTTTTCAAACCTATAATGATGCTCGTACTACTTCCTTCAATATGGTGTACATTATGTTATCACAAACTTCCAATGTAACCGTCACTCTCAAGCTACGGTCTGCGGATGAAGGTTTTATACCCAAAAGAATGAGAACCGAGGACAATTTCCTTATCCTTCGAATACACCTCTTCGACTTCCTCGTAACTCAGGGCGCCGGTCGGACATGTTGCCACACACGCCGGTTCTTTTCCGTCTTCCAGCCTCGATGTACACAGGTCACATTTACCCAGTGCAAACAATTTAAGATTCATTCCCTGGCTTAAAACTCCAAACGGGCAGGCCAGAACACAACTCCTGCAGCCCGTACAACGTGATGCATTTCTTCTTACAATACCATCTTCGTCCCGTGTCATTGCCTCATTGGGACAAGCTGCAACACAGGCAGGCTCCTCACAATGCCGGCAGACAACCGGCATGTTCCCAACATTTTCGACTGTGGTGCTCTGCAGTGTGACAGTCTTCAGCCGCACCCTCTGGCAGGCAAGCGAATGCGCCTGACATCCTATGCATCGATCAAGTTGAACAAAAAGCTTTTTCACCAGGCTTTCCTTTCCTGCAACTGTACCCAGCTCATGTTGCCGGTGAGAGAACCATCCGCATAATGTAGTACTGTTGAACGAAATACAGGTTCGGGTGTTTCCTTTTCACATTCTTTTCGCAGCATACGTAGTGTCTCTTCGTTCATCTCCTCACGGTGCAACACCGGCTCCGAAGAAACGGGCGGCAGAGTCTTTCCCAGATGACTTGCGAGCCGGCGAAGTATTTCACCATACGGCAGCGCTCCACCGGGAAGACTAACGACAGGTTTTAATAATTCGCCGTTATATGTGCCTTCGGCTTCAAGCCATAAAGAGGTGGGAAGAATCATATCGGCAGTTCGGGTCGTTTCATTTTCAAAAGGCGCTCCGGCATAGAGGAAATCAGTCTTCTTCAGCACAGATTTTACATCACGGCCCTGTATACTTCCGGCAATATCGGCGCCAAGCACAATAAGCCCTTTTATATTCCCCTGTTCTGCTCTCTCGATAAGGTCCTCAGGCGGTACGGTTTTTCGAACAACATCACATATTCCGCTGCAGTTACCGTACGTGTTCAGACAGAACAAACGCTTATCCTTGCCTGCTGCCGCGACAACAGCCGAAGCAAGCTGAGCAGTAACGGGATCCTGCGTTTCAAGTATCAAAACCGCCGATGGAGTGCTCACAAATTTTACACCCAGATTCACAATAGCCGGATCGTCGGGAACAGGAAATTCTTTTCTGACCGCCTGTTTCCAACCGGGTAGCTTATCACCGGATTTATCCGATACTACCCGGAGAAGTCCGGCAAGCATTTTTCTTTCCGAACCGGTGAGAGGAATGTCGGCAAACCTCGATGTATTATTAGGTTCTTTCGATAGTACCGATAGCATGTTTTGTCTGCGGGCATACTTCGCGTTGAGAACCCGACCGGCAATGACAGGCCCGACTTCAAAAGGATCACCCACCACAAGAGTGAAACCGGACTGTTCAATATCCTCGAGCTTTGCAGGAGGATTGGGAATAGTTGCCTTCGCCAGCGCACGGTATACTCTATCATCATGTGTGGCAAAATGAACCGCAAAACAGTCATTCCCGAGGCATGTTTCGGCAAAAAGCTGCGCAGTAACCGCATCCTCGACAGAAGCATCGCCGTCAATGATTAATCCCACCGACGATTTGCCCGTATACTGCTTCATTGATTCCGCCATGGTTTCAAAAGCAGCATCCCATACAAGAACTCTATCGGTTCCGGGCTCGGTGAGACGCATCGGATGATTGATCAGTTCGAGCATATAATTACCCTTGCTGCAGAGAGAACCTTTCCCGACAGTATCACCGGTATCATACTCAAGGTTTACGGCCTCATCATACATGGTTTCTATAATGTATCCGCAGCCAAGCGAACAGAAAAGACATTTGTTTTTATGCTGTTCTACCATATTTTCACCTACCGAAACTTACGAGCCAAAGACATTAGGATAATCTTTGATGAGCGCATAATTCATATCCGGACCATCTTTGCAGACATAATACGGACCGATATTGCATCTACCACACTTCCCGGTACCGCAACTCATCCGGCGGTTCATGGAAAGATATATCTGCTCCGGTTTGTACCCGATATCGAGAAGTTTCAGGGTAACAAACTTAAGCATTATCTCAGGTCCACACACCACAGCGTAACTGCCGGAAATATCAACATCGATATCATCCAGGATTGTGGTAACCACACCTACATTACCCGACCATCCCGGTGTACCGACATCAACAGTGGATGTAATATCCACCTTTTCTATCGATGCCCATGAATCAAAAGAATCCCTGTAAACCATATCTTCCGGGGATCTGGCGCCATATTTTATTGAAACACGTTTATACTCACCAATATTTTCAAATAAATCAAACAGTAACGACCGTAAGGGAGCCAGCCCAACGCCTCCTCCCACAACGAGAACTTCATGGCCTTTCAGTTTCTCAACAGGATACCCTTTCCCGAAGGGACCGCGAAGACCGATAAAATCGCCTTCCTTCGAATCAAGAAGCGCTTCGGTCACCGTTCCCGCTTTCAGAATGGTAAAATCGAGGGTTTCTGGCCTATGCGGAGAAGATGACGGTGTAAACGGTGCCTCGCCAAGACCCGGTTTGGTAAGCTGCATGAATTGACCTGATTTGAACGAAATTTCCTTTTCCGGTTTCAAAACTAACGTCTTGATGGTCGGTGTTTCCTCAATAACCTTTACGACAGTACTGTTCGTTGGCATATAAGGGTTATTGTCAATACCCATCGTTTTACCTCGTTTCTACCTTTTCTATATCAAGCGCTTTAAATACTTTCCTCATGTCTATTTTGCCCATGCACCCTTCGATACATCTGCCGCAGCCCGTGCAGGCCTCAAATCCGAAGTTTTTCGGAAAATATTCGAGCTTGTGGAGATAACGGTGCCTGAACCTCTCCATAAGACCAAGCCGTGGAGAACTCCCCCCCGCCATCTTCGAAAAACCAGAATATACGCAAACATCCCATCCCTTAATCCGCTGAAATTTCCCGTCGGAACTTTTCTGGTCGTACAGAAGAAAACAGTGGCATGTTGGACAGGAAAAGAGGCATGCACCACACTCTACACAGGTTTTTACATGCTCGTACCAGTCATCACTCTCACGTTGAATCTCCAGGATATCATGGCGGCTCTTCGTAAGTTCATACTCTTTATTCTGTTCAATAATCTTTTCGGCAGTCTTTGAGCGTATTTCATCCCGTTTTTTGAGATGGGCATCGGTGGCATTTGAAACAAGTGGGGAATTTTGCCCCAATACTTCTTCGCCCTTTTCGGAACCGGCCTCGATAATATATCCACCCTCAATCCTGCTGAGGTTCAAATCAAATCCCTTTTCCGGATACGGGTTATTGCCGGCAAGCGTGCAAAAGCAGGTTTCACGGGGTTCTGAACAATCTTCGGTAATGATAAACGTATTATCCCGCCGTGCGCGGTAAAAGATATCGGTAAAAGCTTCATCAAGAAAAACAACATCGAGTGATCTTAATGATTCAATATCACATGCAGCCGCTCCCACAATAAAAACCTGCTCGTTTACGGTAAAATCTTTATCTTTATCACCGGCAGGATATTCAGCAACTTTCATGCGTCTTGAAAAAAGAAATGTTTTCAGTGGCTGACTGGGACGAAATCCAAAATAGTTGAATTTCTTGTCTTCGGAACGAATTTCATAATTGTAATATTCACGCCCGTCAATGCTTTCCAAAGCCTGAGGAATATACACCCTGCCCTTATTTTCTAAATTATCAAGCAGTTTTTCAAAATCCGAATCACTTATAAACGAAATGGTACGTTTATTGTTCACGTGCTCGCCTCAAAAGTTGAAATTCATTTTTTCTCCGGTAAGGGCTGTTTCTTTGGCAGATGTACAGTGAAACAGGTTCCAACATTTACCTGACTGTCAACACTTATATACCCTCTATGGGCTTCCACAATTTTCTTTACTATGGAAAGACCGAGACCCGTACCCGTTTCACTTACAAACCGTTTTGACTTTTCTCCTCTTGGAGGAGCTCTGAAAAATTCATCAAAAATAAACGGCAGACTCTCCTGAGGAATTCCCACTCCCGTATCGGAAATTTCCACCGATACAGAATCCCTTTCATCAGAGGCACGGGTTATAATCTGACCGCCTTCCAGGTTGTATTTAATGGCATTCGAGTAAAGATTCATGAACATGTGAATGAGCGCTTCATGGTCCCCCATTATCGAGGGCATATCCTCAGGAAAATGAAATTCAAGCGAAATATTTTTTTCTTCTGCCTGAATTTTAACTAACTCTATAGCTTCATTCTGAACCTTCCCAATATTGATCATATCAAGTTTTTCAAAAACCGTCGTATCACGTAACCTGGCAACACTGAGCCATTCATTCACTAAAGAAAGCAGCCACTTTATCCGAAGACGGCACTGGGAAAGTATTTCAATTTGCTTTGGCAGCAAATCGCCGGTAAAACCACCAAGAAATATCTGCAGATATTGATCCACAGCCACAAGTGGACTTCGCATTTCGTGGGTAATTATAGACACAAAATTCTCTTTTATACGTTCATTTTCTTCCTGAAGACGGCGGGTTTCAATAAGAAGATTGCGTTTCTCCAGAGCACGTTTCACAATCAACCTTAATTCATCAGGGGTAAATGGCTTTGGAAGGAAGTCAGAGGCACCCAGTTTCATCGCTTCAACAGCGGATTCAATAGTAGCATACCCGGTTATGACAACAGAAACAATAGTTGGATCGATTGCATTAATTTCATGAAGAATTTCTATTCCGCTTTTTCCGGGCATCTTGAGATCCAAAAGAACTACATCAGGCCTGGATTCTCTCACATGACTCATCCCGGAATCACCATCATATGCAGTCAGTATTGAATAACCTTCACGGTTGAGAGTCTGAGTGCAAGAATCGTGCATAGTCTCCTCATCATCGATGACAAGAATTGTTTTGGATTTTTTTTCCAT
Source organism: Candidatus Latescibacter anaerobius SCGC AAA252-E07 (assembly GCA_000403035.1). Taxonomy (GTDB): domain Bacteria; phylum Latescibacterota; class Latescibacteria; order Latescibacterales; family Latescibacteraceae; genus Latescibacter; species Latescibacter anaerobius. The sequence goes on from AQSL01000138.1 coordinate 14,388, forward strand.
TCATACGTGTATTTCAAAAATGACGAATTGAATTCAAGGCCTTATCAGAAATGAAAGCGCCCATGAAAAAAGACATCCTGAAACAATTACAATGCAAAATAGACTTCAGAAGATTAAAGAAATGATTCACAACAATATCAGTATTATGGAATCATTATTATGATATGAAAATGTTAAGTAGAATTGTAAAAAATAGCTTTTAACATACTAATGCAAAACTAATGCCGAAAAGGAAGATTGAAAGCGAAGGAATAGATAAAAATATATTTATCAAGTATTTAGAAACAACACCAAAGTATATTATAACTCTATAATACAATAAAATACCGAAACAATGCTGGGGAATAATTCCTCATATACGGGTAATAATTCCCCGGTTTTTTGTGCTTACTTTTCATTATCTTGTATGTTTTGTATGTTGAATTTAATGATTTTTGTTCTAAGGGTTTTGCGGTCTATACCAAGCTCTTTTGCAGTCCTGGACTTATTATAATTATTTTTTTTCAAAATTTTCTTAATATGTTCTCTTTCCACATCATCAAGACTTGTTACTGCAGCGCTTTTTTCATGGAAACCGTTTAAATCTGAAGAAAGACTGCATGATAACTTAAAAGGATCAACTTCCTTATCATCACAGAGTGCAACAGCCCTTTCCATTACATTTTCAAGTTCCCTGACATTTCCCGGCCAATGATGATCCATCATATCTTTCATGGCCTTGTCAGATATTTTTTCAGGGTAAGCACTTTCCTTTTTCTTACGGAAATGAACAAGAAAATAATTGGCAAGCACCGGAATATCCTCACGGCGCTCCCGGAGGTTTGGTAAATGAATCGATATTACATTGAGACGATAGTAAAGATCTTTGCGGAAGTTCCCATTTTTTATTTCCGAAACAATATTATGATTTGTTGCCGCAATGATTCTCGCATCCACAGAAATAGTGCTGCTGCTCCCTATTCGTGTAATTTCATGCTCCTGAAGAGCCCTGAGAAGTTTACTCTGTACATGATGAGTCATGTTCGCAATCTCATCAAAAAAAAGCGTTCCCTTATCAGCCATTTCAAATCTTCCGATACGGTTGTAAAATGCACCTGTAAACGATCCTTTTTCATGCCCGAAAAGTTCGCTTTCGATAAGTGTATCGGGAAGCCCACCAGAGTCAACAGTTATAAAGTTACTGTTCCGCCTGCGGCCGCAAACATGGAGTGCTCTGGCAGCAAGCTCTTTTCCGGTGCCGGTTTCACCGGTTACAAGCACAGAACAGTCGGACATTGCCGCCTTTTTAATGAATTCTTTTAGTTCGATTATTGCGGGGCTCCTGCCAATAATTGCATCGATTCCCTGTAAAGTCATTAAAACCTGAGGCCGATAGATGGTTTCAGCATCATGACGGCGGCTTTCAAGTGCTTTGACAACTATTGTCCGGAGCATGTTAGGTGTAAAGGGTTTTGGAACGAAATCATAAGCTCCCATTTTCATTACTTTTACAACAAAATCCACGGTAGCGTAGCCGGTTATCACAATCACAACTGTCTCCGGATATTTTTGCCGTATTTTTTTCAGCACATCGAGTCCATCCATATCCGGCAGTTTCATGTCAAGAATGACAACATCAAATGCCCTAACTTTAAGCTGGTTAAGACCATTATGACCGTTCTCGGAGAGCCAGACATCACATCCTTTTCGGGAAAGAATCTGGAAACATGAATCCCGCATCACCGGCTCGTCGTCAATAACGAGAATGTTAATAGGCGTATTTATAACGATTCCTCCTTAACAGGCAAACATACCGAAAAAAGCGCTCCGCCTTCTTCACGATTCCGAACTGTTATCGTTCCCCCATGCCGTTCAATAATACCATAGCAAACCGCCAATCCGAGTCCGGTACCATGAACCTTTGTTTTTGTGGTGAAAAATGGATCAAAAATTCGTTCAAGATGTTCCGGTGAAATTCCGGGCCCTGTATCCTCGAAAAGAATTTCTATCATCTCTTTTCCTTCATCGTTACGGATAAACCTGCTCGTAATAGTAAGTTTTCCGGAATCATCCATAATCTCAAAAGCATTTCGTATGATATTTGCAAAAACCTGCTGGATCTGGGACGAATCAGCGTAAACAACCGGAAGTTTTTTTCCGAGTTTCTCACGTATCTCAATATGTTCGCATATTGCTTCACGGCGGATATTATTTAATGCTTCAATTATAATTTTATTTACTTCCAGCGGTTCAAGGCTTGGTTGGCTTTGTCTCGCAAAATCCAAAATGCTCCTTACAATATTTTTACATCGATGGGATTCTCTTATGACTTTCTTTATATTGGAACACCTCGGATCGTTTTTATCGGTATCCTCAAGAAGAAGATGCGAATAGACAATGATTCCCGTTAACGGATTGTTTATTTCATGGGCAACACCGGCAGCAAGCTGACCGAGAGTAGCCAATCGTCTGCCCTCTCTCACCTGTTGCGTCAGTTTTTTACACTTTTTGTCACGAGCCTTTATTAAAGATAAAACATACTTACAGGCCTCAGTTATTTCTTCGGGATCAATTGCCGGGTCATTTTTGAATTTATATCCAAAATGTTCCTCGATATTCCGGCGGACACTATTGACATGCTCATGAAAAGAATCTTTACCCTTTCTGGAAATAATAATAACCACAAAAAGGGAAAAAAACAGTATTATTCCGGTGACGCCGGAAAAAATGAACATTCTGTACCGCGCCTTTTCGGTGAATACGTCTTCACGTATTCCTACTCCGATCATACCGACAACCTCACCCCGAATATCCNGGATATAATCATAACCGGCGACATAACGGTTATTATCTATGACCTCATGTCCCACAACCTGTTCGAAATCTTCATTGATAGTATCGGTTTGACGGATGATCTTGCCGTTTCTGTTCCGGAAGGTTATCGGGAGAGAACTGTCCCTTATAGAAAAGGCAGTCATGCCGATTTCTTCCCCTTTATAGCGCTCATTTCCGAAAATGATTCTGTTTATATCCCCGGCTACCGAATTGTCCCGAAATGCTCTCTCATTGATAATCAGTCTTCCACCGGCAAGAATTCCGGTCAACGCTCCTTCTTTATTCATGACGGGGACTCCTGCAACAATCATCAATCCCGGCAGTTCAACGGCATGGTCTTTCGCATCAGCCGCCTGTCCGGCACCGGAACCGTTTGAAACATTATTCGAAAGTATCCTAGCTTTTCCACGGAAGTTTTCACTTGATACCAATTGTATACCATACGCCGGCTTGCCTGTTTCAAGAATCCCGGCAATAACAGCATTATCATGTACCATATCCTGAAATAGTTCAGGATTGAACACACCTGCAATAGTAGCGCCTTTCCCATCGGTAAGACTGAGAACATCCAGGGGTTGTTCGCCGAGTTCCCTGTTCAGAAGTGAAAGTATCGTTTCCTGGCCGGTTTCTGTAAAAGGTTCTGTGAAGAGATTATGGGTGAGGATGATATGAGTGAGGATACTTTGAAATTCTTTCTGTTCATGCTCAAAAACCCGTTGTGCGGTCGTAAGCTCGTTTTGCACCCTTTCACGTGCTTCTCTGAATGACCGGTCTCGTATGAAGTGACTATTTGCCAGTATTATACAAGCGCCGAACAGGACAAGCGCGAGTACGAAAATTACCGTAAGTTTATTACGTCGGAAAACGTTCATTTTACCGTATTCAATAGTCGGGAAAGTATCCGATAACAACACAAAGGTGTGTTTTTTCCATTAATACTATTCTGTAAATATGATATGCATCCTGTGTAATGTCAAATAATAATACCGGACATCAGCAGAAACAGTTCCGCCTGAAAACGCGATTTACTTATTTAGACTTATTAAGTTAGCACGGCTTTTTCTACCACCCTCACCCGAACTCATCCCTTAATCCCTTCTCTTTGCAAGAGAAGGGAATGTGTGTAGGATGGTCATTCTCCTCTCTTTTCAAGAGAGGGGGAGTGAGGGGGTGAGTTATGAAAAAACAACTACTTAAAAACTATCTTTTTTATTCATTTCTGCATGTTTGCTGTTTTAACTTGATATGCGATTTACTTATTTTTATAATTCCACAAAATCTCATGGGCGCCATAAAATGATATATCCTTTTTTGCGAAACTATTTGCTATGTATGATATAATAAAACGTGCCCGGCGGTGTAAATCCAGAGCGTTTTTAAAATCTCCCTTTTCTATCCATTCCTGAAATTCAGTTTTTTGCGTCTTTCTTATCTTATCTTTCATCAAAAGCAAAATAATATAACTTTCCAAATTAAATCTGGATTTAAGCGAAAATCGTAACCATAAAACGAATATGAGCAACAATACTGATAATATACCGATACTTACAGGATAAAACATGATATTTCCTCCGGTTGAAAATCAATTTTCAAAAATATTATTAAGACCAAACCTTGTCATGATACTAATGTAATAAAAAATATCCTCTGTGGTTACCGGTATCTTTTCCCCTCGCGACTTTTATCAGAGCAGGGGGTCAGGGGGTGCGTTCTGGCGAGGGGCGGCGGAAAAAGCCGTGCTAACCGGATACGCCAATAATCATATTTTTTTTACGGTTAATAGTATACTTGTTTTATAAAATAATGCTTGATTTGGATGAGTAAACAGAGTATCAATAGAAAGGTGTAGAATTATCAAAAATAATTAATTCGCCTCCCACTCCGTTAGCTCATCCCCTCTCTGCTTGTAGAGAGGGGACCGAGGGGTGAGTTGAGATATATATCCAGTACTAACAGGGATATTTCTCATGAAAACTGCTCTTTTTATTATCCTTATATTCCTTATACTTGTTCCTTTCAGTACTCCGGCCGGAGCCGATCAGGCACGGTTCATCGAAACCTACGGCAAAATTCCGCTTTCTTTAAAAAATCAAATAAAGGTAATAAATACTAGTAGATACTCTTTTTGGGGAAAAAATGAAGTATAAATTATTTTTTCTTTTCATACTCTCGATTTTTACAGCATGTTTGAGCGAACATGCTGAGGCACAATCGATTGCTTTTAATTCAAATCGTGATGGAAATACTGAAATATACGTCATGAACACAGATGGTTCGAACCAGACCAGATTAACTAATAACTCAGTTACTGATTATGAACCATCATGGTCGCCTGATGGTTCTAAAATTGCTTTTGTTTCAAGTAGAGATGGTAATTTTGAGATATATGTTATGAACACAGATGGTTCAAATCAAATTAGATTAACAAATAGCTCAGATACTGATGATAATCCATCATGGTCACCTGATGGTTCTAAAATTGTTTTTTGGTCTGATAGAGATGTTTATAAAGAAATTTATGTCATGGATTCTGATGGTTCGAACCAGACCAGATTAACTAATAACTCAAATAATGATGGTAATCCATCATGGTCACCTGACGGTTCTCAAATCACTTTTGATTCAGATAGAAATAATAATTATGAGATTTACGTCATGAACTCAGACGGTTCTAACCAGATCAGATTAACTAATAACTCAAGTGAAGATCGTCTTCCATCATGGTCGCCTGATGGTTCTAAAATTGCTTTTGTTTCAAGTAGAGATGGTAATTACGAAATATATGTGATGAACCCTGATGGTTATAACCAGACCAAATTAACTAATAACTCAGTTACTGATCATCAACCATCATGGTCACCTGATGGTTCTAAAATTGCTTTTGTTTCAAATAGAGATGGTAATTACGAAATATACGTAATGAACTCAGATGGTTCAAACCAGACAAGGTTAACAAATAATCCAGCTTATGAATTTAATCCATCATATTTATCCACTCCCACAGGCACCCTCACCCTCACCACCCCCAACGGCGGTGAAAACTGGAAAGCCACCATAAATCAAAACATCACATGGACAAGCTCGAATGTCACCTTTGTTAAAATTGAATACTCAACAAACAACGGTTCGAATTGGTCTACCGTCGTATCGAGTACGAGCGCGGCGGATGGCTCGTTTGACTGGAATGTGCCTGCAACTCCTTCTACTACCTGTCTTGTGAAAATTACCGATACGTCTAATGCAGGTATAACCGATCAGAGTGATGACGTATTCACCATAACTAAACCAACAGTAACCCTCACCTCCCCCAATGGCTCCGAAAACTGGGTTGCCGGAACATCACATAACATCACCTGGACAAGCTCGAATGTAACCAATGTAAAAATAGAATACTCAACAAACAACGGTTCAAGCTGGTCTACCGTCGTATCGAGTACGAGCGCATTAGAAGGTTCATATTCCTGGACAGTTCCTGTAACTCCCTCTACTACCTGTCTTGTGAAAGTTACCGATACGTCCACTTCAAGTATAACCGATCAGAGCGACGGCATATTCACAATAACACAACCCACTCTCACCCTCACCTCCCCCAACGGCGGCGAAAACTGGACAGCCGGGACATCACATAACATCACCTGGACAAGCTCGAATGTTACCACTGTCAAAATAGAGTGTTTCATAAACGGCGGTTTAAGCTGGTATACCGTCGTATCGAGCACGGGCGCGGCAACTGGCTTGTTTCCCTGGATAGTGCCAAATACACCCTCAACAAACTGCTTTGTGAGGATAACCGATACGACGGATGCAGCAGTAACCGACCAGAGTAACGGAGTTTTTACCATATCTCCTAAAACTGCTCTTAACCTGACCTCTCCTGAAGGAGGCGAGGTATGGGAAAGCGGTTCAACACAGATAATTACATGGGAAAGTTTGAATGTTACTACTCTTAATATCCATTATACTTCTGACGGCGGTTCATTGTATCACTGGGTTGCAGAAAATATAGATGCCTCATCGGGATCGTATGTCTGGACAGTTCCCGGAACTTCTTCGGTAAGCTGCAAAGTATGGATTTACGATACATCGAATATGGTAGTTACTGATACGAGTGTTGATTTCTTTACCATAGGCAATCCTGAGATACGATTATCGACCGATACGCTTGACATAAACGATGTTGATGTCGGCAGCACCAAAACGAGTACATTTACTATTTATAACGACGGTAATATTGCTCTCACGGTGAGCAGCATACGCAGTGATAACAGCAGGTTCGATGTATTACCGGGATCCGGTACAATACAGCCAGGGGGGCAAATTCAGGCGGCGGTAACGTTCAACCCCGTAGAAATGGGTGAACAGTGGGCGAATATTACCATTGACAGCGATGACAGCGATGAGGGTTCACTCAATGTAAGTGTAAGAGGAAACGGCACTGCTCCGGAGATACGGTTATCGACCGAAACGGTTGAAATTGGCGATGTTGATGTGGGTGCGACCGGTAACGGCACGTTTGTTATTTTCAACGAGGGGAATACAACGCTTACGGTCAGCGGTATAATCAGCGATAACACTATATTCGGTGTGTCGCCCGTGTCGGTTGATATTTCCGCCGGTCAGAGCCGGACTGTAACGGTAACATTCACTCCTGCGGACCGTGGCGCACAGGGCGCGGTCATAACGGTCATGAGCAATGACAGCGACGAGGGTTCGCTCACTCTCAATGTAAACGGCTGGGGTATTGCTCCTGAGATTGCGCTCTCGACAGATTCAATTACCATAGGCAATGTGGATATCGGACAGAGCGGCACCGGAACATTTGTTATATCAAATATGGGGAACAAGACGCTGGTTGTGCACAGCATTACCAGCGCCAACAATGCATTTACCGTATCTCCCCTATCAGCTACCATACCCGATGGTGAGAGCAGGACGGTTACGGTCACATTCAATCCGGCGGAACGCGGCGAGCAGAGCACAACAATCAGGGTAGAAAGCATTGACAGCGATGAGGAACTGCTCGAAGTCAATGTAACCGGCAACGGTCTCTCCCCGGAGATTGCCGTATCAACATTTTCGCTCACTGTTGGCGATGTGGATGTGGGCAGCGGCGGCACCGGCACATTTGAGATAACCAACGGGGGAAATAAAATTCTGAATGTGCACAGCATTAACTGTCCCAATACCAATTTTTCAGTATCTCCCCCATCGGCTTCAATAGCCGTAGGCCAGAGTCTTACCGTCAGCGTAACATTTCATCCGGTCGACCCCGGTGAGCAGAACACGGTAGTCTATATTGAGAGCGATGATGTGGACGAAGGTTCTTTAACGGTCAATGTAAGCGGCACGGGACTTGCGCCGGAGATTGACATCCCCTCGACATTACTATCGATTCCTGATGTGGATATCGGCAGCAGCGGCGCCGGGACATTCATCATCATCAACGAGGGGAATAAAACGCTTACGGTCAACAGCATTTCCAGCAGTAACGGGTTTTTCACGGTCGATCCCCTGTCGGCTTCGATAGCTCCGGGTGAGACCCTTACCGTAACAGTTACCTTCACCCCTGTTGACAGAGACCCCCAGAATGCGAACATAACGGTATCGAGCGATGACAGCGATGAAGGGATGCTCACCGTCAATGTAAGCGGCACGGTGTTTGCCCCTGAAATTGATGTGCCGTCAACCTCTCTTTGGATAGGTGAAACGGATGTCGGCGCAAGCGGTACCGGGACATTTGAGATCCGGAATGAAGGGAATAAGACCCTTACAGTCAGCAGTATATTCAGCGATAACGATATATTTACCGTGAATCCTCTCTCGGAATCAATACCGGCGGGCGAGAGCCGTATGGTAACCGTAACATTCAGCCCGAGGGAACGCGGCGATCAGGGTGCGGTAATAACCATCGAGAGCGACGATAGTGACGAAGGATCGCTCACCGTGAGCGTAACCGGAACAGGAATAAAATCTGAAATGCAACTGTCGACATATACTCTGTCAATCGGCGATGTGTATGTAACCGACAGCGGCGACTCGAGTTTTGAGATAATGAACAATGGGAATAAAGAGCTCGTTATAAGCAGCATAAGCTCCGATAACGATGTATTTTCAGTCGAACCGGCTTCCCTGACAGTACCGGCGGGTGAAAACCGGACCGTTTCCGTTATGTTCAGTCCCGTTGAAAGTGGAGATCAAAATGCGACGTTAACCATTTCCGTTTCAGACAATGGTACGGTCGTAGAAACCGCCTCGGTGAACGTAAGCGGAACCGGCATGGCGCCGGAAATTGACCTGTCAACCGATTTTATTGAATTTAAAAATGTCACGGTGGGCAGCAGCGGCACAGGTTCCTTTATCATCAATAACCAGGGAAACACAGGCCTTACGGTCACAGATATTACCTCTGATAACGGCGACTTCAGTATTGATATTCCTTCGGTGACTCTCCCTGCCGGGGGAAGCGAAACTATTACCGTTTCGTTCACTCCCACCTCTCACGGTTATCAGGATGCAACGATTACCGTCTTTAGCAATGATGTTGACGAAGGATCACTCACGGTGAGAATAAACGGCACCGGAATCGAAGGAAGCTGCCCTGTTGTTATCGAACATGTCGTTCTCGAACGTGAGGGACACTATAACCTTGAAACCGATGTGCTCGATGTTGTGCTTTCATTGAAAAATATCGCGAATGATACCCTCACGGATGTCTCGCTTGTCTGTTATATGGATGGCGAGGAAGTTCCTTCTTTCTACGGTGAATGGGATACTGATGAGGACGGCGATATAGATCAAATAGCGCCTGATTCTACGATAGAGACGATTGCGGCAAAAATACACCTGCCTTCTTCCGAAAATGAATATGTAGTATCTGTTCCGGAAATAATTGTTGCAGAGCGATCCTATGCATCATCATTTGAAAACTCGTTTCTTTTCGCTTATGCCGAACGCAAATCTTCAGAGGACGACACGTATATACCTTACCGGCCGGATAGAGACGGTTATTATTTTTCCAATCCTCCCGGCTGGTCATGGCATTCTTTCATACGTGATATAAAAGAACTTGATGAGACAGTTGATACAAAATCGGATATGCTGTTTCCTTTCTTCAGCACATTTGCCCGGTGGAAAGGAAGATCTCTGGGAATCGCCGCAACGAGCAATCTGTATTTTGAGGATCCATCGCTAAAACCCGTATATACAGAAACCGTTGAAATGGAACCGGAAGACCCGAGTGTTTCCGGAAACATCATGCTTTTCAGTGTCATTATGGCATGGAACTATATCAGTCAGAATGAGTTCATGTATAACGATATGGCACAGCTGGTTTCCGATGCCGTTGACATGATTACAAACAACCATCCCTTTGTTCTGGTTATGAAAAAACAGGGAGACCCCGCTGACAGAGGTTATGCTGTCAGTGTATACAAGATTTTTGAGAATCGTACTGAACAGGAGGTATTGCTTGCGATTTACGACATCAATTATCCGGATGGTAAACCACGGTTTGCCAGTATTTCCCTTCGTGACAACACGTTCAAGTACGAAGATACATACGATACAGCCGGAATACTGCTCCAGGAATCCTTACCCTCGACATTCACACTGAAGCATGATATTTTCAGGCATTTCAAACAGCATTTTGTTTCCTCTTTATGGAGAGCAAACGAAGTGTTATTCGGACATGCAAGTCCGGCACGTATGCTGGTTACCAATTCTTCTACGGATAAGCGGTTGGGCTTTATTGACGGCACTGAATTCATAAACGAGATTGACCAGGGAAGGATTGAAGAGATCCCCAATGAGGAAGCGGGCGCCGGTTATTCGTTGTATGTGCCTCAGGGCCCAAACTATACGGTAACCTTTTTTGGTCTGAGCACGGGAAAGATGTATGTAGATATTATTGCTCCCGGAGCAGAGACAGAAGCAAAAGAGGTTATATATGAAGATATTGAGGTACAGTCCGGGACAATCGCAGTTATGGAAGAGGTGAATCTTTTTATTGAACAATCCCCGGTTATAAAGGTAGATAACGACGGGGATGGGACTATTGAACGTGAAGTTTCAGCTACTTCGCTTGGAGAGATAGATACTGTCGGTGAAAATACAGGGCCGGTGATTGCTGTATCACACGATATAATTACAATCGGGGATGTGATAGTAAATAACAGCGCCAGCAATACCTTTTCCATTTCAAATACCGGTGATGAGGAACTTGTTATTCATAGTATCGAAAGTGATAATCAAGCATTTTCAGTTGATCCGGCCTTATCCACACTTGCACCGTATGAAAGCATTACCGTAACCGTTACTTTCAGTCCCATCATCTCCGGCACTGATAGAGCGAACATCACCATTGAGAGTAATGCTGAAAATATCGAGTCGTTTACGATTACTCTCGAGGGCGATGCGGTAGATGAGACCAGACAAATTGTTTTACAGGTAACCTCACCTACCGGTGGAGAAACGTTGATAGCAGGTTCCCAGCATACTATTTCATGGTATCAGGAAAACGCTTCCGACATTACAATAGAATACTCTTTAGATGGGGGTATGTCCTGGCAGGATATTGTTTCCGGCACATCGGTTTCAACAGGATCATATGTATGGACTATTCCGGATGCACTATCTGCCGAGTGCAAAATAAGAATTACTGATGTCATCGATGCAGGTATTTCAAGTATGAGTGATGGTTTGTTTGAGATTGCGCCCCAAATAATTCAAATTGATCATCAGCCGGTGACTGTTTCTTATGAGAATTCAACGATAATTTTTAACGCTTCAATAACCTGTGATGCTGCTATTGATAATGTAGTACTGTATTATGATACTTCGGGAAGAAGGGTATTTGATACCAGTATTGCTTGTGAAACTGAACATGGCAGAGACTTCTCCGCAGTTTTACCGAAAGGTGTATTTACAGCAAGAGGAACGGAGTATTATATCATTGCACAAGACATACATGGAAATGTGGCGCGCAAACCGGATAATCGGGATTTTTACTGCATTACTGCGCAGGTAAGCACTATTGCTTCGACAGAAATCCTGATGGGAGGTTCAATCCAGAATGCTTACAGAATGATATCTATACCGCTCATTCTGAAAACACAGACCATTATTGACCAAATGAGAGATAAATTGCCGAATGGCAGCAGCGGCACTGATTGGCGTCTGTTCCGTTTTCCTTCAGGCAGCACAACACCTCAGGAGTTCCCAAATATTGAAGGATTTCAACCCGGGATAGCATTCTGGATTATTACAAAAGAGGATTATACATTACGAACTTCTGAAGGTACCACAGTATCAACAAGTGAACCATTTACTCTGACGTTATCACCGGGTTGGAATGATATCGCAAATCCATGGATGTTCGATATTTCGTGGAACGACATGGAGAATCCTTCAAATGCAAACCTTGACGTACTGTACACGTATGAGGGCGAATGGTCTGAACCGATGAATTCACCGCATCTAATCACCCCCTGGAAGGGATATGCGTTAAGAAATATGGAGAACCGGAATGTTGTCATTAAACTTCAGCCGATACCGTTCGAAGCAAGTGAAAAACCGGTTGTTATTCAGAATACCGAAGAATGGAAATTAACCGTAAAAGCCATTGCGGGCGGTGCAATGGATAGCGCCAACCATCTCGGTGTTCGAAGAGATGCAAACGTGGAATGGGATACATACGACCATGTCGAGCCGCCGCCTATCGGCGAGTATGTATCGGTCAGTTTTCCCCATTATGAATGGCAGCAATACCCCTATACTTATACGGTAGATTTCCGTCCACCCGGGAAAGAAATGTCCTGGGATTTTGATGTAAAAACCAATATTCAACAGGAAACCGTTGCTGTTCAACTTCTGGGCATGGACGATCTGTCCGAGGATTACTCTGTTAAAATTGTTGATCTTGACATGGAATACACTTTTGACGACAGGTACAATTCATTCAGTTTTGTTTCGGGTGAAAAACTGACAGAACGTCATTTCAGGATTGTTGTCACTGATTCACAAGAAACCGAACCGGAAGAACAATCCACGATACCTGAACAGTTTATTACGGCAAAATGCTATCCAAATCCATTTAATTCACAAACCACCATACGATATGAATTATCGTTACCCGGTAAAGTATACATTACGATTTACAATATGGTTGGTCAGGAAGTACAGATCTATGATGGAAATAATAAAGACGGAGGGATTTATGAATATGTGTTTGACGCTTCAAACCTCACATCCGGTGTTTATTTCTATCATATAGATGCCGGGTTTGCTTCTTTTACCGGTAAAATGTTATACATGAAGTAAATCAGTAACGTTTCGTGTCAATGTTTGACAGGTTATGCCCGCAATAGCAAAAAATATGAGCAATATAAAGTATCATAGGATTACAACATTTGCAGATATTTTATACAAATATGTTGCATTTAGATACGTTACAAAACTCTCTATGACAGAGTGTCTTCACTTCTTAAAAGAGCGGTGATAAAGAGCTTTTTCATAATCCTTTATGTATTACTACCATTTATACTATATCAAGGAATGAATAAAATGAAACGAACAATCTATGTGCTTTTCTTGTCCATTTTTTTTTGTATATAACGGAACCGGTTATACACAAAATAAACTCGATAGCAGACCTTTAGATTCTTCTATAGATCCAGATATCGACATGTTTATGAATAGTTGGCAGAATTCAATTCCTTTCAATACTCACGGTTCAATTACGGAAAGGGCTGTGCTGAATAGTAATGAAAGCGAAGATCCTTTAAAACCAAAGAGAAAAGGAGGCGTGCTCCATTTCGTTCGCAGGTTCTCATTTGCAATCCTCGATGGAAAAGCCTCAACAACACCTACAACGCTGAAAGGTGAACAGGAAATTTTCTATATAACTTCGGGGAAAGGAACCATACGAACCGGTCATAAGAAATCGGTACTTCGCGATGGTATCTTTGTTCTTGTTCCGGAAGGTCTGGAGTTCACCATAGAAAATACAGGAGACGACCCTTTAAAGATGTATATCATTTGTGAATCTGTTCCTCATGGTTTCACACCAAACGAGGATTTACTTATAAAGGATGAAAAATCAATACCATTTCGCGAGAAAGGGTACCTTACGACACATTGGAGCCACAACGGCAAAAACATATTTTCCAATGAAGACCGGCTCGGAACCCTTCGGAGCGTAAACCTTATTACAGCCGACCCCATGACAATCAGCCAACCACATAGCCATGGCGAGGGTATTGAGGAAGTATGGACAGTGATAGAGGGGAAAAATATGGCCTTTCTCGGCAAAGAAATAAGATGGCAGTATCCCGGTACAGCATATAAAGTTCCTCCGACAGGTTTCACCCCGCACTGCAATATAAATTCTACCTCAGAACCAATAAAATTTTTATATTTTTCGCGATTCGGTGATTAATGAGCAATGAAACGTACTACTATTTCACGAAAAATGAGTATGAGGTAATCGACAAACAGAAAATGAATATTTCGAATTACTTTCATTTTTTATGCCAAATATCTCCATAGAATGAACTGATTCTCTTTCCGGTGTATCCACGAATTGATACCGAATATATTTCACGCATCTTGATTTTACTCTTCTTCCACTTCCTGATGTATAAACACGCACAAAGCTCAGATATGAGTCCTTGCCGTTATCCAGGGCCTACAATAAAAGAATCTTTACGATTCCGACAGCGTTGCAGATAATACTTTTGAAAAGCATGACGGTATTATCGCTGACGGCGGTACGAATTTCGATGGCATCTACATGGAAGACAAGGTTAATATGAAAGTAGCACAGGCAAAACCTGTTGCTGATTCTGCTGATAAACCCTCAAAAATATCTGCTGCCCAATGTACAAAGACGTGGTTCGTTGCTTTCGATTCAGTCGGCGGTTTAATCACCAATGAGCCAGGCGGAATAGCGGTTGAAGAAGAGGCTCAGGCGGCATTCGCTGTTGCCCAGAACTCGCCGAACCCGTTCAACCCTACAACCTCGATCAGCTTCACTCTTCCTGCGGCTGATCATGTGACGGTCGAGATTTACAACGTTTCAGGCCAGAAGGTTGAAACTCTGGCAAATAATTTCCTGGATGCAGGTAAGCATTCGGTCGTTTGGGATGCTTCCGGATTATCCAATGGTGTATATTTCTACACCGTGGAGTCCGGAGACTTTTCAAAAACCATGAAGATGACGCTTCTCAAATAAAACCCTTTCCTATATTTGTGAGTGTTCTTTTCGAGGAAAGCCCTGTTTAGAAAGCAGGGCTTTTCTATTATATCTGATAATATTATAATTAGTAGTATTATAATAATAGGTAATTTATTCATTTCCGGACCAAGTATAAAAATATTAACTTAAGAATTTACCGCAGGTTAATACAATCATATTATTAATCACAATTATTACGTATATTATATGCGTAATGTCTACGTAATAATGTAGGGTTGTCTTTATGCTGATATACTTTATACTTACATATAATTATATAATTCTTTAATTTAATAAACTGAAAATACAATAAAAGAAACATGTTGAAAGGATTTAAAGTGCGATATTCTATATTATTTTAAATAACTTAAAGGGATTATCGTGAAAATATGCTTTCAAGCTTTTTCAATACTAGTTTTTTTCCTTTTTACCTCCACTCTTTCTGCCCAGAACATTTATGAGCTACGTAAGCTAACTGATCAAGACTGGCTTGAAATGTCGACCGAAGAACGGTTAAACGCACTGAACACCTCTAACAACCATCCCAGGAACCAGACATTTACCGGTAATTTCGGGAGAAATCACGACCTTTACCCAAGATGGGGATATGATTACTACGAGATGAATGACCATTATGAAAACTATGCTTTCAGGGGATTTGAGAATTATAACATCATAGAGGACCGTCGTAACAAGTGGTATTACAATCAGTTTGGCGACAGACTTACCAAAATGACGAGAAATGCACAAATATGGGTCGAACAGTTCAATGATGATGGTACCTCAAGTGTTTCCGGTCCTACGAATTTTATAAATCAGAGAGTAGGATTCGACGGAATCTGGGTGGCGAGGGAATCCACGGACGACTGGGCAATATCTGCTGTGGGCGCCGGCGCCCTGAGAACCAAGTTAACCCCGCTTACCTTGAGCTATCCGAATATGCCCGGTATGAAGGTTGATTTTCAGTCGGCAAATTATCAGGCAAGCATAGTTAACAGCACCATTGCCGGTAAGGGCTCATTTATTGGAATAGTTCAAGGCGGTTCTGAAGCTTTTGCAACAAACACACTCATGTTGAGAGGGATGCAGCTCCGGAGAAAATTCGGCGCTCTCAACATCGGAGCGAATTATGCCAACCTTTATACTGTTCAACCTAACCGTGATAAGGGACATTCATTAAAAGGCACGGTGAGTAATTATGCCCCGACACCGATGATTTATGCAGTACGAATAGTCGATGACTCTCCCCAGGACGGCAATGGGCCGATAGTACAGGATGTGAAATTAAAGGTAAACGGCGTCTACCGTCCCGACATCCAGCCGCAGGTTCTTCTTGATGATTTGAGACGTGAAAAAATAACTGCAGTCACCTCAAAAGCCCAGATGGGATATTATGAATTTAAATCCAAGTACAGTGGTGAAACACCGCCTTTTGATCAGACAACCGTTAATGAGCGTATCCCAAAATATCTCGATTATGTATTTATGAACGATTTCGACCGGAGCGGCATGGATGTTAGAATAGAAAGGGAACTTATTCTCTGCGAGATATGTGGAAATGTTGTTGGGACGAAAGAGCATCTCCAGTGGATTGCAAAAAGATTAGGTAGCCTGGCATATTCAAACCCGACTCTTATCTTATCAGCTTTTGACGACCTTTCCCAACTCGAACCAATAGATCCTCATGAAAAAGAACGTAAGATTTATCGAGAGGACATTTTCCGAATTCTTTGCCCTGAATGCCGCCGTAAAGTCTTCCTCACTGAAGAATGGAGTTAACCGTTTTTTATCCTCAGGGCCAATAACTTTTAGAACATACAAAACTCATTCCGGAGTAATCGGTTGACATGCGGAAAAGAAAATATTGTCATCGTAACCCTTGGAAATGAACTCAGAGGTGATGACAATGCCGGTCTTATTTTTGGAAAACTCCTGAAACAATATACATCTTATACTGTCTTTGAAGGAGGAGATGCACCGGAAAACATCACCGGGCTGATCGTAAGAAGCTGTCCCGATATTATTATCATCGCTGATGCCATGAATTTTGATGGGAAACCGGGTGAAATGAGACTTGTTTCGAGTGAAGAGCTTCAATCAGCCGGATTTTCCACTCATGCTTCTCTTAAACTTTTTGTAACCTATTTAAAAAACATAACCGGTGCATCGATTTTAATCCTTGGAATACAACCGAAATCGATTGAACTGGGGAAGAATATTTCGCCCGAGGTTGAAAAATATTTAAAAAATACAGTGAGAAATCTGTGTAAAAACAACACCCTATTACACTCACTGGGATTTGAAAAAATGGTAAAGTAGTTTTTCAGATGCTGAACATGTTTATAACACCTTGTACCCAGGTGTGGCTGAAAATGTCTTTTCTCCCGGAGTTAAAAGATGAAGGATACAAAGGAAATCATGGTGGTTGATGATGATCAGGATTTCATCGAATCTATCACGTTGATGCTTGAATCAGCCGGTTATAGTATAATAACCGCCGACAGCGGAGAGAGATGTCTTGAAATCCTTCAATATGAAAAACCTGATTTAATCATTCTTGATGTTATGATGGAAACAATAACCGAAGGTTTTAACATAGGACATGAAATTAAATCTAATCCTGAATACAAGAATATTCCTATCATTATGGTTTCGTCTATACAGGATGATAAAGGTTTCCATGTTGAAAAAGAATTTGTATATGCGGACGATTTTTTAAATAAGCCGTTTGAGCCAAGTGTATTTCTTGAATGCATAAAAAAACATGTTCAATAAGTGTAGAATCAAATAGAGAGAATCGGGTATTTTGTTTCTTTATAACGGATTTAAGAGGGCGGTGAAAAAGTCTTTTCACACACCCCTGTATGAAATATATGACTGTGTTGCTGTCAAGGGCAAGACAAGCCGGCCATTCATAAAACA
>AQSL01000139.1 GCA_000403035.1 Candidatus Latescibacter anaerobius SCGC AAA252-E07
CAGAATGAAAATATGTATATAATATTAGAAAGAATTGAGAATTTTTATCCTGAAAAACGGCTTTGTTCCCACTCTGTAAATAAAAATGTTATCTCAGAACTGTCCGGTTAAATTCTGTTGATTGCTTTATGAAAAGCCCCCTTCTTGTCCTTCGGACATCCTTGTCTCGTCCTGATATAAGTTTACACATTAAAGGACAAGGAGGCAAGGTTGAAAGAGAGCCTGAGGATTAATTTTACTGAAGCATTTAAGCTGCATGTTGTGGAGGAAGTGGAATCGGGAAGAATAACACAGTCGGATGCGGGACGGAAGTATGGTATATTAGGGCATTCGACGATATTGAAATGGAGTCGTAAATACGGAAGACATACATCACAGAGAAGCCCAAGAAATACGGGGATGAGAATGGATAAGAAGGAGAACGAGCTACTTTTACTGCAGAATGAAATAAAAGCATTGAAGCAGGAGTTAGAAGATGCACGGTTAAAGAACGTGGTACTGGAGACATTGGTTGATGTTGCAGAGCGGGAACTTGCTATCCCGATCCGAAAAAAGTATGGAGCCAAACGGTCCGTGAGGTGAGGCAGATGGATACACACGGCAGTATACGTGAGATCTGCCGACTGTTTGGCAAAAGCCGTCAAGCATTTTATCAGCTTGAAAAACGTCGTATACGGGGACATATTGGTGATGAGATTTTGTTGATGTATGTTCGTGCGATACGAGCTCGTCAACCCCGAATGGGTACTCGTAAGCTGTACGCATTGCTGAAAGCTGTTATACGTGAAAATGGCATAAAGATGGGGCGCGACAAGTTTTTTGCCGTGCTTCAGGCGCACGGGTTACTGGTCAAGCCTCGCCGCAAGCGGATAAAGACCACTGACTCGAAGCACGTGTATCGGAAGTATCCGAACATCATCAAGGGATATGAGTCATGCGGACCGGAACAGATATGGGCGAGCGATATAACCTACATATCGACTCAAAAGGGATTTGTGTATGTATCGTTGGTGACCGACCAGTATTCGAAAAAAATCATGGGGTACTATGTTCATCCTACTTTGGAAACGGAAGGTACGCTTAAGGCGCTGAAAATGGCGTTGAAGAATCGCAGCCATTCAGAAACGAGACTGATCCATCATTCGGATCGGGGAATACAATACTGCAGCAAGGAATATATCAGCCTGCTGGAACGCAACGGCATCCAGATCAGTATGTCCGCTCCGGGTAATCCTTATGAGAATGCCATAGCAGAACGGGTAAATGGAATAGTAAAAACGGAATTCTACCTCGATGGCTACTTCAGGAATATCGAACAGGTTCGCCAGGTGCTGAAAGAATCGGTGTATGTTTATAATAACAACCGACCCCATACAAGCTGCGATTATTTAACACCGGCACAGGCGCATCAGCAACAGGGGATCTTAAAAAAACGCTGGCGTACATATAAAAAGAAAGTACCACCACAGCAAATATATGAGGATACCCGAAAAGCAGTGGAACAATTGATGGTCAAAATAATGTGAAAACAACAAAAGTTATCAACATTTCAACATCTTTCAACAAAAGAAAAAAGTAGCAAAAAAGAAAATTACCACTACTAACACTGTAAACATTTTTTAGGACTTGACAAGGAATATAAATTTTTATTTCACAAGTAGTTGCCCCCTCCGGGGGAAAGTCGGGCGTAAGCCCGGAAAGGGGGCGAAAAAAACAAACATGCTCATGAAGCAAAGTATGTATCCATTAATTATCTTATAATTTGTAATTACTTGTCTTTAAATAGGTTTATATGTTTTAAAGTATAATTTTACCGGACACTACTGATGTTATCTCATATTTCAAAAATTCTGCACCATGTAATTTCCATATAATGAATTAACAAAAACCATTTCTTTTTTTCCATTCATACAGTGCAATAGATGAGGCGACCACTGCATTCAGACTATCGACACCCGGTTTCATCGGAATTGAGATTTTGAAATCCGGACACAAATCATCAGGCAGTCCCGGACCTTCCATACCTGCAAGAAGTGCAAACCTTTCGGGAAATTCAAACTCATGAATGCCGACACCCTCAGAAGAAAGGGCAACGACCGGTAGAGGTAAGCGCCCAAGTTCATGAATTGATGCTCCTGTCATAAAATCAACATTGAAAACCTGAGCACCTGATGCACGAATACTTTTGGGATGAAATGGAACCGCTGCTTCATCAAGCAACAAAACGTTTCTTACACCAAATGCTGCTGCAGATCTGATAACAGCACCGACATTTGCGGGATCCTGAAAGGGAACAAGAAGTAATACTTTCTCGTTAAAAGTCTTATAATTAAATCTTTTGATCTCAGGAATACTCACGATAAGCAGAGGATATTTGGTATCGTATAAATCCAGTTCGCGAAATAATTCACCTTTCAATCTAAACACACGCACTCCTTGAGGTATGCGTGTGGGCAATGACTTTATTTTATTGGAGATAATATACTCTTTAACAATCTCCGGTTTATAATCTAAAATGTCTGAACAATTTTTCCCGCCCGCTACAATAGCTTTCCTGTGCTTTTTTATACCCCTGCCTGTTAGGAGCGATCGCCATTCTTTCATGGATTTATTCGCAGGGCTTGTTATTTCTATCATATTATTTTTTAACATAGTATGCATTCTTTTTTGTGGAATACCCGTAAAGATTTAACTGAATATTTTTTCTATACTATACGATTATTTTCTTGAATTCATTCAGTATGGTCATTTCTATAAATATAGAGATAGAAACCATTTATGTCAAATACAGTATTGTTCAGATTGTCATACCTTTTCCTCTCCACATGATTGAACATGCAAAGTATCAAGCGAAAGGCATACGAACAAAATATTTTTTCTGTCTTCGGTCTCCGAGCTTTTGTACCTCTTACATTCCGTCACTTTTTAAGAGGGCGGTAAAAAAGTTCTTTTTCACGCACCCTGTCATGAAATATAAATCGTTTGTTGCTGTCAAGGGCATGTAAATCAACGCTTCGCGCCGGCCCATTGAAAGCTCATTATCCCGCAAGTATGAGTTTATTACCACGCTTCTAGATAATTCACAATTATACCGAATATGAATGTATAAAAATATTTGGTTTTTTGTCCGGAATCTTTTATGTATATTCATATCAAATAGAACACATTAAACTTGACCGGAGAATACCTGTATGTTATCCAAATATCTATATGCAAATGTTTTCGTTATATTACTGTGGTTTAATGGTTGCTCATCCTCATCGACAGGCGATAAAAATATCGATATTACACCACCGCCGGTACCCTCAGGTATCGAAATTACAAATATCGGTAACGGCGCAGTGAACCTGGAATGGGAACCTGTTCCGGATAAAGGTCTTGAGGGGTATAACGTTTACTGGCTCGGTGAATCCGAGGTTGACACGCTCAGCGCAAACCAACGTTTCGTACAGATAAATTATGCAACCATTACCGGGCTTGATTACGACATACTTTACTATTTCGGGATATCAGCCGTAGATAAAAACGGCAATGAAAGTGCAATTTCTGTCCAGATCAGCGGAAAACCACTCAATACAACAAGCCCTTCGCCACCATCAAATGTCCAGATAGTCGCCGAAAACATCGATTATCCTAAAATCGCAGTATTCTGGTCTCCGAACACCGAACCGGACCTTGATCATTATAACATTTACCGGGCACTCGATTCCAACGAGCTTGATGATCCGCTCTCCTTTGTTTCTTTAGCCACACGTGAGAACTACGCTGATATTAACG
This sequence comes from Candidatus Latescibacter anaerobius SCGC AAA252-E07, assembly GCA_000403035.1. Taxonomy (GTDB): domain Bacteria; phylum Latescibacterota; class Latescibacteria; order Latescibacterales; family Latescibacteraceae; genus Latescibacter; species Latescibacter anaerobius. The sequence continues at coordinate 3,778 of AQSL01000139.1, forward strand.
TGGATACCGGAATGAAATATTATTACCGGATAACCGCCGTCGACAAGGGCGGCTGGGAAAGCACCCCATCTTCAATTGTCAGCGATTTTATTCTCCCGCCGGTTGAACTTATTTCTCCGGTAAATTATCAGTACGTAACCAAAACTCCAACATTCATGTGGGAAAAAATTGATAGCGCCGTAAGTTACAACATAATTCTCTCAACTTCCCGCATAGGCGGTGAAATATGGAATATATTAATTGACGGCAGCAAGACTCAAATAACATATAACGGGAAAATAAAACTCATCAGCGGCAATACATATTACTGGATAATCGGGGGAATAACACGAACCGAAATAAATTCAATCAGCGAGGTAGGTACATTCGTGGTACGAACCGAATAGTATCTTGAAAGAACGCTTCTATCTCAAAAACATACCTTCCCATCGTTCCGGTACCATACGAAAGGATTTTTCATTTCGAACCTTGACAATAAACAGAAACGGAGCCGAAGGGAGTTTTAATCCTTTTCTAATCCCTGGCTTATAGCAATACTGAATTCAGCTTCATCCATGTTTCTTATACCGACCTGAGCCGAAATTCTATACTCGTACGGCAGAATAAAATCCAGTCCGATGAAACCGTAAATCGGATTAAGATTTTCAAATGAATTCCGTTCGGGTTTTGTACTACTCGTTATAGCGTTTCCGATTTTTGTCATTTCCACATCCTGTATCCACCATTTTATCTGTGAAAAACCTACGCCAAAGTTCAGGTCGACAATATCCATACGTTTTGCAATACCCAGACCGGCATACATATCCGCCCATTTTAATTCACGTTCTTTCGAGAAGCTGGATAACGCATCGAGTTCCCACTGAATATCATCATCCGTTTTAAAGAAAAAACCACCGCCCTGCAGGAAAACTCTCGTCTGGGAGTCTATAAAATTAAGCAGTCTCAACCGTGCTCCCGCACCGAAACCGAGTTCCATATTACTGTCGTAATTTTTAACAGCGTTACTCTTTTCCTTATAATCCAGCATTAAACTTGCACCACCCGCTTTTACATATATGTCAAACCAGTCGTTCAATCCGGTTGTCACTTTTACCGAAACCCTTTCCGATGATGTAGCAAGACCATCGGTATCAAGTTCATACTCATGCATTATTTTTGAGTATTCGATTCCGACAAAAAGATTCTTCTTCCCGACCTGTACTCCCGGATTACTCAATATGTCGGCACATAGTTTGCCGGGATTAAATATCACAAGTATAGATAAAGCTACGAGTATATTTTTCATAAGTTTATTCCCCTTTACAAAACCACATATACATGCTTTTGGATAATGTATATCGTATATCCACATACTCTAACAGACGTAACTGTCAGTTTATAATCATTATCTCACGGTGCCGTAGTATTACTGAAATATATGGGCGGACAAACCGCTGTTATATTACCATTGGGGCTATCCAATTTCACGGAAACATTTACATCTGTTGCTTCATTTATAGTAACCAAATTATTCGTGAGGGTAAATCTATAAATGGTGGTTCCCGGTGAATTTGTCGTCATCTCCTTGGTTGACAAAATGCCGACGCCTGAATATACTGTCATTGAGGAACCGCCCATAACAGGATTACCATTGATATCATGAAGTCGTATTGTTATAGTCGCAGTTTCGCCTATATACAATGAATATTCGTCTGCCGTAATGTCAAATGTAGCCACCTGCAGTGAAAATATTATCGGTATGAAATTCCAGGCAATAACCTGTTCCCCCTCATCATCAATACCTTTTGATAGAGCCGTTATCAAAGCTATACCATTATTCGATTCGCCATCTCCATCGTAATCAAACACCGGGTCAGGGCTGCCATCCCAATCATAATCAAACGGAGCAGCACCATAGATATCTTCCAGGGTATAGTATTCCGGTCCAAAGGACTGATAATTCGGATTCATTAATTTACTGGAGTTTCCCAGGGTCGGAAAAGGATTTCCGGCATAAAGGGTAACATACGTTACACCTTCGTAAACTTCCGTATAATACTCCGATTCCGTAAGTGTCACAATTTCGGGCGGAGCTTCTTCCGTAAATCCTGTACTCGTCGTAATGATACCCCCGGTCGTGGTGAACCAGACAGCAGTGCCTGATGGAACCGGATTATTATATTTATCACCAACCAGAACTGAAATTGAGGATTTACTGAATTCCGTATTCAGTTCACCCGCAAAAATATTGAGCGGACCACCGGCAAGAGTTATCCTGGATTCGGTGAACGGATCGTTCGGATCCGAAGTATCAAGATACGGCGGGCCGGAATATACCATAAATTCCGTGGTTTCACTTTCAACCTCAGGAACCATTATATTTCCGTTTTCATCAACTACCGTTGCTCTTATCCGGACTGTCCCTGATACAATACCGGCATGGAATGATACCCTCGCCGCACCGTTTACTGTCGGAACGGGTTCGCTTGTATGCATATCACCGGTAATGTGAGGACTCAATGAAGCCTCGGTATCTACAAATCCGACAAGTTCAAATTTAACGAGATTGCTGTCGGCAACCGCATTATTCTTGTCATCTTTTACGAGAGCCGATACGATAAGGGTAACGTTACGTCCCGATCCCTGGATTCCGACAGTCTTGGGCTCAAATGCCAGATCTATTGACAACGGCGGACCGGGAACAAGAAATACGTTTATATAATCATACACCGTACCAACTGAAACCTTGATTCTTGCAGTACCGACCGTATTTGATGAAAATGTAGCGGCAGCGACGCCGTTAGTAGAATCTGAAAGAACTGAGTTTGTAATTTCTCCGAGATCCGTTTCAAATTTAACGGTTGTCGGTGTCGTAATTACCGTACCGTCGAACTTCTTGATAATAGCTCTTATAACGGTGGATTCGATGCCATCCGCACGTATACTGGAGTCGTCAACCTTAAGCTCAATTGCGCTCACTTCATTGACAATACTACCTACCTCTTCGAAATCCACATAGATGACATCCTCATAACTTCCTGATTTGGCGGTAATTTTAACTTTTGCAGGATTTTTATCACTCGTTAACTGGGTTATGGCAGCTCCATTAACAGAACGTGCAAAAACCGGATCGAGTGTTCCGCCTTCGGTTTTAAAAGATACGATTGTTCCATCGGGAACATTTTCCGTTGAACCTGCATTATCAAATAATACTGCCCTGACAGTAACAAACGATTTTCCATCCGCCGGAATAATTGTCGGTTCGGCTGTTAATGAAAAATATGCCGGTTTGAATCCTGGCAGCGGGAAAACAACTTCTCCCTTCTCGCCTCCGGCCGATACGGTCAACTCAACCGTTTTTCCTGCGTCTGAAGGAGAATAAACCAGTTCCGTGCTGGCTACACCCTCAAGAGTCGGTACCTGATCTGAAATAACTCCTGCATTGCCCTTAAGTGAAAAACTAACGATTGTTCCGTCAACAACTTTGTTACGGTTCACATCAGAAACAATAGCGGTAATTTCCACGCTGTAGGTACCATCCTCATTTTCCCCGAACTCTGCACTATACCCGACTTTTACCGTTTTCGGCTCCCCGGAAATGGTCAGCGCTAAAACATTCGATATTATATTTCCTGCTCGTGCCTGAATCTCAACACCATCACGTTCCGAACCATTAATTCCGGTAACAAATGATACAATGGCCTGTCCACGGTTATCCGTATCTGCAGTTCCGGGAGTAATTTCTTCACCGCCGCCCGGACCCTTAATGACCGTGAATGTTACCGTTTCACCCGCTTTCGGATTACCGGTTTCGTCATAAACGGTGGCCAGAATATTAGCTGAACTGCCTCCCAGCTTTACCGTCGGCCTGTCTGACCGTATCACAATCGAATCCGCTTTTGCCGCTTTGAAACTCACCGTCACAGAAGATGTAACCTGCGGATCTTTAATTGATGCCGAAACGGTGGCTGTACCGGCTGAACTTCCGCTAATCAGTTCTGCGGTAATCGATCCATCTTCATTCGCTGCAATATCGCCAATGAAACCAAGCGTTGTCGAAAAAGATATGTCGTCAAGAGGTATCGCAGCAACTTCACCGTTCAGGTCACGTAATATAGCGGAAACATTGGTTGTTAGTCCGCCGGCATAAATTTCTTCATCTTCGGGTGATAATGAAAAGGTATAATTTGTGAAATGTACGAGAACACTGTCTTCAGAACCAATTGATCGAACGTAAATAACTGCATCTCCGGCAGTATCCGAACTAACATATGCCGTTATAATCCCTTCAGTCGAGGTGGAATCAATGACGGATGTTCCGCTTGAACTTCCATCTGCAGTATAAATCGTTCCAAGTGACGTGGAAATCGTCACAACACCATCAACAATCGGAGCATTAGATGCATCGGTGAACGTAATGTTTACCTTCGATCTCTCGATATTATCGGCAACAAGCACAAGGGGTGTCGCAAGCACCGATAATCCTGCGTTTTCAAATTCTATGTACGTTGATTTTTCAATTAATCCGTAACTTGCAGTGACCGTTGCTATTGCATTGTATCTCGAACTCCGTAAACTTACCGAAGCTTCTCCCCACTGATCGGTTTCCCCACTGGGCAATATTACACCGTCAGTGGTAGTAAAATACACGGTTTCACCCTGTACGGGATTACCATCGACATCGGAAAGAGATGCGGTTATGGTAGAAATATCCTTCCCGTTTGATGAAAGTACAGAAGGATTGCCGGCAATCTGCATTACAATTTCTTTTACCAGCATGAGTTCAACCGAGTAAACAATTCCTTCCGCGAGTGCCGCGGTAAACAGAGCATCACCGGCAACATTACCGCCAAAGAAAATCACTTCCGCCGTGCCCAGAGCATCGGTAACACCTGAAGTGCCTCGAAGCTGACCAAGATTCGTCGAAAACATCAGGTTTGCACCCGCTACCGGCTCACCGGAAGTTGTTTCTTTCACATTTACCTGTATGAATACCGAATCAGCTTCATTTGCGGTAACTATTTCTTCATCCACACTGCCGGTAATCGTAATTCCTTTAAATATCACCGTTACGGAACCAAGCGCATTAGAGAGTTTTGATGGTTTCTCTGCGCTCTGATTTTCTAATGTAACCACTGAAACTTTCCCTGCACTGCTTGAGGCCGTTACCGTGGCGGAAATATCCGTTATTGAGGGGGTACTTCGTAAAACTGCCATAGCCTTACCGGCATCATCGGAAATGGATTGGGGCGTTATAAGACCATACGTGGCAACAAAATTTACTAATGCACCGGGAAGAGGTTGGCCAAGAGAATCGACAACTGTTGCAGTAATAGCCGACATCGAAATTCCATCGGCTAAAATCTCCGTCGGTGATGCGGTAACAAGACCTGCGCCGGCAACAACTGTAATGAAAATCGTATCTGAATACTTTTCATTTGAGGTACCCTGAATGGAAGCGGTAACGACAATTGTTCCGGTTTGTTTACCGCCATATACCTTCGCGGTCGCATAACCATTGGCATCGGTAAGATTATTCTCCGTATGTAAATAAACACTGGTGCCTGCCTGAGTTGCAGAAAAATTCACGTTGATACCGCTTACAGCTTTCGTGGTGTCATCCTCGGAATAAACTTTGACTGCTATCCTGGTTGAACCGCCATTTGAGGAAATAGTGCTTTCTTCAGTGCTGATGAGCAGTTTATAAGATGATGTTATTGTGGTCTTTTCCGGTCCTGTGCTTTCCTCGCAGGATAACAAAAAAACACCTATAAGAGAAAATACCAAAAGCATACCGTATTGTACCGATTTCCCTTTTATCAACCTTCTCATATAACTCACCCCTACATTACCATATTTATGGAACCGATTTAAATCAAACAATCCCTATGTGAATATAAAATCCCCTTACTATTATTCAGCAGATTGTTGAGTAAATTTTGTATTAACTCTTTCAACTATCCTCGGGGTAATGAAAATGACAAGGTCCGACTTTTTCATTTCCCTCTTGGTGTATTTAAACACCTGTCCGATTAAGGGTATATCCTGAAGTATCGGAATACCCGAATCAGTTTTGGATTCCTGCATCTGCCGCATTCCGCCGATAACAGCAGTCTCACCGTTCGAAGTAATCATTTTAACTTGAGCTCGTTCTTCGTTTATTTTGAGACCTACCCCGACACCCTCGGCTGTTCTTCGCGAAGCATCGACATCGAGAAGAATACGTTCTTCAGAAAGTATGTGCGGCGTAACAAGAAGCTCTGTTGTAGCAGGAAACATGGTAATTACCGTATTTCGAGCATCATCATAGGTTACAACAGGAACCTCCTGACCGGAGCTGATAGTGGCGGGCTCATTATCCTGGGTAACAACAAGAGGCCTGGAAATGACTTCTGCCTTATTTTTATCGATGAGTGACGAGAGCGTCGCCAAAATATCGACTCTTCCGGCAGTGCCGGAATATTTACCCACAAGAAGTTTGCCTTCCTCGCCAATTGTTGTCTGGGTAATAGAGGTGGCTGTTCCGCCATCTTTCAGTGCCGCCCAGTTTATCCCCAGTTCCGACATAGAATTTGAATCAACCGTTACCATCTTAACTTCTATGGAAACCTGTCGTGTCTCGGTATCAAGCTTTTCAATAATCTGGTTTATTACCGCAAGACTTGAATCGGTTACCGTGAAAACAAGGGAATTTGTTCGCAAATCGACCGAGGGCTGATCTTCGATGCTTAAAAGAGGATCAAGCGTGGTTTTAATATCCTCTGCACGAGCATTATGAATTTTTATAACCTGAACGCTGGCGGGTCTGGCCATCCTCGTAAGTCGTTCCCTTTCATTCAGGGCATTAATCTGTGCCTCAAAATCCGCTGTCTTTATCACTTTAATGAATTCCCCATCCCGGTAAGCCACCAGATTATTCATCTTCATTACCGCTAAAAAAGCTTCTTTCCAGGTCAAATCGCTGAGATAAATTGTACATGTTTCCGTAATATTATTATCAACGATAATATTCTGATCGCCGATTTCCGAAAGGGTTTTCATGATTTGCCTGATTTCAGCTTCCTCAAAATCAAGTTTTGAAATATAAATTGACGGTGAATCAGGTAGTGCTGAAAACACCGTTCGGGGGATAAAAACCGAACTCATCACCATTATGAAAAGCAGGATTAGTATATGTTTATTTTTTCCCATTTTGCTCACCTCTATCTTTTTTGCCCGATAATTTTAAATGACATAAAAGACTGCATGCTAACTGAAAGTTCTCCTGAAGAATCTACAGCAATTACTGTCCAGAACAATTCCTTGTTCGGAGGTAATTCCATTTCATCATTCATAAGATATGATGATATCATAATACCATCTTTTGAAAATATCGGGCTGTTAAAATCCGAATCGTCATCTATCATAAGCGAATAACTGACATTTTTCTCTTCTGCATTTGTCCAATCAACCATATATGGTAGTTTAATCCATGAATTATCCGGCGGTTCGGTAAGCAAGAACGATCCTTTCCTTTCAATCTGACCGGCATCGGACTCACTATTCAAAGTCTCCGGAAATTCTCCTTTCGGACCAAACCATTCTTCTTCGATTGTCATTATTTCTAAAGAAGGAACCGTAACTTCTTCAATGAGAACCTCTTTTTTATCGAGAGCTCCCTTCTCATAAGAAATATTAATACCCGGTTTTTTGATAACTGATGCTCCGTCCCTTTCTTCAAAGACGGTACGTTTTGATGATTCCAATCTCATGATTATGGTCATTGCCCTGCCATATTTAACAATATGAAAATAAACGGCATTCTCTGTAACCTGCGTCACAAATCCGCCAAATATCCTGTCGCCGCTCCTTAAAACATAGCTTGCCCCATTTTCATCCTCGACAAGAACATAGGAGTCTTTTTCGGAATTGACTATACCGAGAATTACCGCCTTTTCGTAATTAAATAAATCCTTTATTACTTTTTCCTCCTCATCAATAGCTTCAGGTACAAGGGATTCAAACGGATCTTTCCTTCCCAGCGATTCATATTTAAATACCGGACGTGAATACAAAAGACTGTCTGCCTTGTCATCAGTGGCTCCAGAACCTGATACGCTGTCTGCAGACGCAGCGTTTTGCTCCTGTGCGTCAACGTGTAAAACAGGCAGTATGGAAAAGAAAAGGAACAGTACTACAATTTTCATACTATTATCCCTCAAGATCCCTCATCGTTTAAATCTTTAAACACATAAGTGGTGAGCGTACATTCGATTCTCAGGGTTCTTGGCTGGTCTTCCAGTCCCTCAGGTATCTCCGTTGCTTCATCGAGTTCGGTATTCAGTGAAATATTCAATCCGGAAAAACTTAAAATTCTGGGAAGCGTCATAATATTACTCATGAACTGTGCAAATTGATGAAAACCGGATTCAATAGTTACCCTGTATTTGTTTGCTCTGTAAGGTTTACTTCCATCATCGACTGTCTCGGTGGCCTCAAATCCAACCATATATACTTTTGAATCATTTTCAACCATCGAAAACTGATCAAGAAGCACGGCCACATTTTCCTCGGAAGGTAAAAGTCTTTCCAATTCAACGAACTTCTCTTCAAGATTTGCTTTTTCCTCATTCAGTAATTCCGGCTGTTCCAACGTTTTCTTGATATCGTTCACTCTCTTTTTGAGCTTGACAACCTCAACTTTTTTCACATTAAGTTCAGTAACCTTGGGTTTAATCATAAAGTGAAAAAATGCATAAAAAATTACAACCGGCACAAGAAACGATGCAAGAATTCTCTGGTTTTTCGGATCTTTTATGTCAAAATTTATTGCCATTGTTCCTCTCACTCAATTTGACGCATGATTTATAAACCTACCTTCACCTTCTCCGGGAACCTCTTTGGGCAGGTTCTTCCTCCTCGGTCCGCTGAACGAAATTTGGTTCAATCCTTACCGAGTATACATAGGCATCCCTGACCTCGAGAGGCGCCGGCCGAATTGACTCAAGCGATACATTCCTGAAATTTTCATACTGCTCAAGACTGGCCAAAAATGTTGAAATATCCTGCTTCGAATAAGACATCCCTTCAATCGTGAAGAATATCTTATTACTTTCTTCAATTTCACTGATACGTAAAAGCCACAGGTTCTGAGGAATGATTGTATTAATATGCTGGAGCATAGAAAAACGCAAATCACTGTCACCGGTCAGTTCTTTTATAATAGTAACACGGCTACCAACATTTTCTCTTAGACGATTGACCTCGTTTTGAAGATCGACTGTTTTCTGGAGCGTTTTTTCTGCCTGATTCCAGGTTCTCAGTTCGTTTTCCTGCATCTTTAAGTCATTTACCGTCATGAGATAATAACTCACCAGTCCGGCAACCGCTATGATTATAAATAACACAAGCACGGCGCGGTAATCAAAAGATATGAGCTTCTTTCTGGGTCTTAAATCCTGAGGTAATAAATTTATTTCTATATACAATACAAATACTCCATCCTAAAAAGTTCTCACAGCTAATCCCATAGCTACTGCAAAAATGATACCAATATTCCTACTATCAGTATCAACCATAAGACTTTCATCATAGGTAATTTTGTTAAACGGATTCAACACAACTACCTCAGCGCCGGTACGAAGTTCTAAAACATTGATAAGCCCCGGAACCAATGCATAGCCACCGGCTAAAACGATCAAATCTAATTTTTCGACAGCACCGGAAGTCTGAAAATAAGATACAGCTACACCCACTGCATTGGCAAATTCCTTGCTGACACTATTCAGGGCATTGACCAGAGTATCAATATCAAGTTCCGGGTCGATTTTACCTTTCAGGATATCATGAATTTTTTCAGGCGGCATGCCTGTAGCCATATTCAGCTGATTTTGAAAATTCGATCCTGCGACAGGGATATCACGTGCCGAATGAAAATTCCCGTTTTGTAAAAAAGCCGCATCGGTTGTTTCAGACCCGATATTGATAATAATACATGAATTGTATGCCTTTGTATCATAGTTTAAATGAAAAATATTCAATAAGGCGAATAAATCCACATCCATAACGACAGTACGAAGCCCTGCCTCATTCATGCAATCGATATAAGAAAGAATGATATCATTCTTTGCCGCAACCAGGAGAACCTTCATCTGCTTCGTCTCTTCATTTTGCTCTAACACCGCATAATCAATTTCGACCTCACTTATATCAAACGGCACGATGCTTTCGGCTTCAACCATAACGGCTTCACGGATATTCTTTTTCGGTAAAAGATCCATCGTAAGAACATCGGAGAGTATCGAATAATTCGGTAAAGCTACAACAATATCCTTCACATGCGGATCACATTTGGTCACAGCATTTATTGCAGACTGAGCCAGGCTCGAGGGATTTTTTACTTCACCAGATTGTATCGCATCTTCTTCAATCGGTTCTATAGCAAAGTTTTCAAGAATATAATCAGTGCCTTTCACGGTCATCTTTGCAGCTTTTATCATACTGGTCCCAATGTCAAGCCCAATTATACTCTGTTGTTTACGAAATAACTGCATCCTACATTACCCTTATGTATTGTACACATCCAAAAACAAAAAAATGGGGGCAACCCACCCCCATGAGATTTTCATTAAGCAAATGTCAAGGTCTTTACCTTAAGGACGACCATAACCTATTCCCAATTATTGACTTAATTTATTTAGATTTAAGTATCCTGTCAAGTAAAAAAATTTTCATGCATTAAAAAACAACTTCCTGAGAAAGATGGTACTTATGAAAAAATAACAATATATGATACAATTAAAATAGAACAATACTATTTATAGTATATTGCAAAATAATGTTTTTACCGAAAAAATATTTAAAATAACCCTTATTTTTATTAAAATTACCCTAATGTTGCTTTCATCACTTTCTTATCGGCGGAATAATCAAGACATGATTCCGAAGTGATTAATTTTTTATGGTATAATTCGAGAAGCGCCATATCAAGAGTCTGCATACCTTCGCTTTTTGAGGTTTGAAGAACAGAATTTATCTGAAATGTCTTATCTTCACGGATAAGATTAGAGATTGCCGGGTTGCCCACAAGGATTTCTATTGCTGCAATCCGTCCCCCTCCGGCTTTCTTTAATAATGTCTGAGCCATGACACCCTTTAATGATTCCGAAAGCATCGAACGAATCTGCCCCTGCTGACCAGACGGGAAAACATCGATAATACGGTCAATGGTTTTTGCTGCACTGGATGTATGAAGCGTTCCAAAAACAAGATGACCTGTCTCAGCGGCTGTTAAAGCGAGCTGGATGGTTTCATGATCACGCATCTCACCGACAAGAATAACATCAGGATCCTCCCTCAGCGCCGATTTGAGTGCTGCAGCAAAAGATTGTGTATGGGCATTGAGTTCACGCTGATTGACCAGACATTTCTTGTTCGGATGCACAAACTCAATCGGGTCCTCAATCGTTAAAATGTGGTCCGTGCTTGTCTTATTGATATAGTCAACAAGAGCTGCAAGGGTTGTGGATTTACCGCTGCCGGTCGGACCAGTGCAGAGCACCATTCCTCTATGTAACTTCGCAAAATTCAATATCTGCGGAGGACACTTTAACTGTTCAACCGAGAGAATTTCCTCCGGAATGATACGAAAAACACCTGCGATTCCTCGATTTTGAAGAAATATATTTGCTCTGAAACGACCTACTCCGGCTAAGCCATAAGCAAAATCCATTTCCATATTCTTTTCAAACTGTTCCTGCTGATAAGGACTCATAATTTCGTAAAGAATTTTTTTTGTCTCAGTTTGTGGCAGTTCATTTGAAGAAAGAGGGACTAAATCGCCCGATACCCTGATAAGAGGTGGGGCACCTACACTTACATGTAAATCCGAGCCCTTACGCTCTTTAAGTATACGAAACAATTTATCTATCTGGGCCACTGTTACCCCCTTTCTTATGAATCTTAAATAATTATGTGATTTTTCTGTTCAAGAAACGTTGTGAACAACATGTTTTCAATTAGTTTTACGCAAAGCTTTTTTTAAAATATACGTTGTTCTTAACTTTTTCATAGCCCTTTTTTAACACAAACCATACAATTTTTATTTTTCAAATATCTTAAAACATTGATAGATATTGTTCAACAAGATACAGTATTTGTATTCTGAAAAACAATACCAAAAATCCTCCCAGCGCAATAAACGGGCCAAACGGAATGTGCATTCCAACTTTTTTTCTCCCCGAAACGAGGAGTACAATACCCATGAGTCCGCCAGTCACTACTGCTAAAATTAACGATATAAAACACCAGAATGGACCGACAAAAAAACCTATCACACCTGCAAGTTTTACATCTCCGAAACCCACACCTTCACGTTTGAACAATAATTTTCCCATATAAAACAGACCAATCAAAAGTACCACTCCTACAAAAGCACCGGTTATCCCTCGTATGATTCCATCAAAGCCTTTCCAAAGGGAAATAATTATGGCAAATAGTAAACCCGTTATATTCAATGTATCAGGTATTATCATATACTGTACGTCAATCGCAGCTGCGGTCAGCAAAATCATCCCAAGACTGAAATCTGCCAAAAAGTCGATTGAAAAACCGTTGATGAGATACAAGACAACACCTATCGTTGCCGTAGTTACCTCAATTACTGGATATATCGGGGATATTTTTGCTGAACATGATCTGCATTTTCCTCCAAGAATAATAAAACTCACTACCGGTATGTTGTCATAAAATTTTACCGGTGTTTTGCAGACCGGGCAATGCGAGGAGGGATATACTATCGATTCGTTTCGAGGAAGACGATATATAACTACATTTAAAAACGAACCCAAGATTAAACCAAAAATACCTATAATTATTACAAATAAAAAAGACACTTCATCCATCACAATTATGATTTTTTATATTCCATTCGGTTTGGCATCAGGAAACGGTAAACTATACAAAAAAAAGACGAAACCCCATGTACCTGGAGTTTCGCCTTGTGCGGAAAAAAGGTATATTAAGAATATCCAAGCCACATCTGGACGAAGAACGAAGAATTCTTGTATTCCTCGAATTTGCGGTATTCTTCATCATACATGATCTGTTCAAGTCTGAATCCAAAGCCGCTCCAGATTTCGAAACCAAAATATGTCGTTCTGTTTTCAACCTGGACTATATAGTTAACCTGTTTGTAATCATTATGGCTCTGGATGTAATCACGATACTGCATCTCAAAACCTTTGAAACCCTGCATACCGAGAGTAACGTTCGTCTTGGAAGAGAGTTGGTATTTTAAAGAAACAAGCGGAATGCGCATCATGTAATGGTCAAGCGGATTGAGGGATTCCGAACGGCTTTTTTTATACAGACGGAATTTCACACCGGGAGAAAATGTCCAGTTGCCCCACTTTTTGGTGTATACAAATTTGTTGACCATTCCAAGTATTGAAACAACATCTTTTGGTTGAAAAGTGTTGTCATACATTGTCCCTTCAATCTGTTTATTACGCTCGTATCTTACATGATTCTCTATAGTGAGAGCAGGAATAGCCCTAATTTTTGATTCGACAAAAATTTTCTGTACCTTGGAATTCCTGTATTCAACTTCATCATAATACAAATCACGTATATAACGTGAGTACTGGTGCCATGCCATTGCCATGTACTGTGTGCGGGTGGGAACAACCACGAACTTGTCCTGGATATTGTCCTGGATTCTTTCATACCGGTATTCAGCAAAAACTTTGCCAACCGTAAAAACATCATAGTCGATATTCGCTTTTAAATAATCATCATCGGTCCTGTTGTCCAGACCTATACCTCTTGTGCGGTATCTACCAGCGAACAGGTTAACATTACTCAGAGGTGAAAATCGTACGTACAAATGGTGTCCCCTGCGGTCGAGGTCATACGGCGTATCATATTTCATGTCATCTTCACGGTGATCCGGAATCGTGTTATTATTGAAATCATTCCCAAAAATAAACTCATCAGGATCAACATCAAACATCAGGAACGGCTCATCATAATCGGGTTGATTATTATCATTTTTCTCGTTGTCGNCATAACCGTCATGATCAAGGTCATTACCGGGGAAAACACCATCCGGGTCTGTCAAAGCTGCTACTCTGTTTGCCATTGACCTGCTTCGATATTGCGTATCCGGATACTGGTCATCGTCGTCATTGTCTTCCAGCATCGTCATTCGTATGGTATCGTTACGGCAGTTTACTCCATTACCAGCAATATCGGACGGTACGAAATAATTCATATTCGGGCGGTAAAATTTACCCATTTTAAAGAACTCACCGGCAAATCCGAATCGGTTCCAGTCTTTTTCAACGGTCATATAATACGCATGGTCGGTGTTCGATGAGCGATGACCATCACGGGCTGTAACATCGGTAGGCGGATTAGGTGGCAAACCTGTTCCGGGAACACCATCGGAAAACATATAAAAATGGGTGTTTGTTACAAACTCTCCGTTTATCCTGAAACCAAGGTAATTGAAATGCATATCGACACCATAAATCGAATTGCCCACTTCATAACCATAATCAATGTTCAATGTCCTCAGGTTAGACCCGTCTTTCACATTTCCTTCTGCCTGAGCCATTGTCCTCCAGTATCGTGCCTTGTAATGGGTCATGTTCTCACCCTTGTAATCATGGCCTCCATCAGTTTTCTTGGTATAAATCTGTGAAACCTGAACACGGTAATCCCCCGAAACCATTAGCTCTACCTGTACACGGTCCACCTTATCGGTAATGCTACCAAGATCAAACATGTAGACAACATATTCATTCCCGCTAACCTGGAGAGGTTTACCTCCCGGGTCAACCGCCCGGTAGTAACCCTTTGCAGCATCAATGTCATAATTGTCGGTCAACGTCTTGGTATTCCAGCCGCGGTTGTAATCATTCAAATACATATAGTCAAGATACTTCGGTGTGCGCTCATCAACGGTCAACTGGTCGAACGTTAATTCCTGGCCACTGAATGTTGTCCCTTTATTTAACAGGTACTGCTGCTGCGATTTGCTGGTAACAGCGGTTATCAGTTCATTCCTCAAATCATCGATAACTACCATCGGTTCGATATCGGGACGGTAAATACCATTCACTTTCAGTTTCACATTATGGACAACTGGCCCGTCGCCGTCATGAGGAGAGTCATCTATAACCCTCATCGCATAATATATTGGAGTCGGGGAATAATCGGATACATGACCGCCGAGATTGGTTCCATTTTCACGGGTTCCCTGGAGAGCATACATGTTTGCATACGTTGCACCGAGCGTCAGAGCACCTATCTTTCTCCGAAGTTGGCCGCCCCTTAATGTAAGAGTGTTTCCGCTGGCACGGGTCACAAGAGTAGCAGACTGAATAACATGACCGGAGCCACCGCTCACAAGCATGGCATTGATAAATCTTCCGCTCCAGTTTGAAGATTGAAAATTAATCGACATACCATCAAGGTTCGGAATGCTTATGGTCAGAGGAGTAAGCTTGGTTCGCATTGCTCCTGCACCTATTACCGATATCGCCCAGTCATCGGTTGACTCCCTTGCTACCCAGATACCGTCAACACCTATCTGCTGATTTATATAGCCGCTGGGCCCTGAAAGATATGAACGTCCATCATCACTGCGTTCTTCATGCCAAATACTACCGCTTCTTGTCATTTTGGTAAGCCGGTCACCAAAACTGTTATAATACCACCTATTACGGCGGTCCTCTATGATGTTATAGTTTTCAAATCCCCTGAAAGAATAGTTTTCATAACGGTCTTCCATCTCGTAGAAATCGTATCCCCATTTCGGGTAAATATCGGTGTTTCTGCCAAACTGGCCTACAAAGGTCTGGTTCCTGACATGAGAGTTGGATACTCCCAGGGCATTTAACCGCTCCTCAGTTGTCATATTTATCCAGTCTTGATCAGTATATTTCCGTAAATCGTAAATATTCTGAGCAGAAAGATTATTTGTCAGAAGAAGACTCATCATAAATGTTAGAAATATCCAGCACAATCGCATCATAATTTAAACCCCGTAAAAGTGACTGTTTGTTGAATAATATTCTGCATAATAACACACTAATTCTTACTTTAAATAACTTACTTTATACAATAATGAATACATTTTATTTAATATTATTTTTTTTTTGTATTAAAGCAAGTATAAATTTATTTTTTTACAAAATTTTTTGTCCATTTATGTAAGAAAAATGCAACATACTAATATAATCTATTGAAAATATA
This sequence comes from Candidatus Latescibacter anaerobius SCGC AAA252-E07, assembly GCA_000403035.1. Classification (GTDB taxonomy): domain Bacteria; phylum Latescibacterota; class Latescibacteria; order Latescibacterales; family Latescibacteraceae; genus Latescibacter; species Latescibacter anaerobius. The sequence continues at coordinate 19,996 of AQSL01000139.1, forward strand.
TAACTTAAATTCAATATTTCCGTGTAAACTAAATTATTTTAATACCCTTTTTTATCACTCATTATCATAAAAGCCCGTTCAGATTTCTTTCCTGTCGCAATATCCTGAACCGTTAAAATCCATCGTCCGGGTGGATTTTCACGTGAAATCTGAAATGAAGATTCAAAATTACCCTGAAAAGTTTCATAAGAATCGGTAAAATTCTGCATTTCTTTACCATCCGGATCGAGTAATCCCACCCGAATAATATGGCGTCCCGGTACCGTATTTTTTTCCTGTGGTTCAATGGTAACATTGTATGCTATTTTCTCGCCCGGACGAATAACAGATTTATCTATCTCTAAAGACAGTTTTTTTACTCTATAGGGCAGAAGGGCAAAAAGTTCAGGTCTGCCGGGCGAAAATTCTATCGGTATATCACTCAATGCTCCTAAAAACATGCCATTACGTACATTGTATACATAATAAATATTTTCTGTAAAGTCAATATTCATCATATACTTTTTCGGCAATTGTGTCCGTTCAAGGAATGAACCCGGTTTCATGAAAATGCCAATATATTTCCCGGCGCCATCATCGAATACACTTGAATTAGCCGAAATCTCAGGATTCCCCCCCTGTTCTTTAATACGTACCAATGGCACATCAATTCCGCCGGCTTCAATATACCTCGAAATTACATCCAGAAAAATTCTTCTCTCATTCTCATTATGACGTATTTTCTCATATACTTCCATACCGAAATTGAGAAAAATGCCTCTCCCTTTTTCATAGCTATTTTCTATTAATACGGGATAATCTCCAATTCTGCCTCTCGCATATGCACCATCACCTACTGAAACTGCTGAATCTCCCCTGAAATCCGGAATCGTTACATCGGATGTATCCGCATCTTCATCAATTGTATCTATAATTTTGAGAGCACCGGTTCCTTGATGCGCTGTTCTTTCAGTCTCCCGGGAAATACCGAATATTTCATCCAGTGCTCCTGAAGTTCTCATCGAGAGATCCTCTCCCATAACCGCAGGCCTGACATCGGCAATTACTGTCCCCCCACGGTTGGTAAACTCTTTCATACGTTTCAGGGCGCTTTCTGAAATAATCCGGGAATAAGGAAGAAACAGTACCGAAAACCCATCATCAATAAGCGAGTTTTCATGAACCTGATTTTCTGTGATAAATTCGGGCGTATACCCTAAATCCTTACAGGCAAGAAAAAAGGATCGTGCAGATTTCAATACATTATTTGAAGATTCGGGAAGTACATTTTTATCCGGAGAAGAAACCATATTTAATCCATGTTCTGGTAAAATTTGGGCGGCAATTATTGATCCGGGGCTGTAAAGAATCCCTATGCCGTCACGATGAATTGCAGCGCCAAGCAGAAGCTTGTCAATCCCATTCATGATTTCTTGTGATTCTTCCGCAACGACAGAAAATGAGGGAGAAATTGACAAATCCGGGCTCAATGCCGATCCCGCACCTCCGGAAAATTTATCCCACCAGATACTGTTCATCCCCAAAAAAAGACTCTGCCATGGAGCAGTACGTAAAAAAGTCTCGTCACTCAAACTTTGCTTGTCACCCTTCACCATAAGACCTCTCAAAACCGATGTACCCATAAAAGAAGACAAAGCGCATGTAATTGCGAAATCACCATTCATTACTGTACCGGCATCGTATGCCGATATAACGACATCAAAATCTTTAAAAAGTGTGGGAATATCATACCCGTTATATGCATTCCGGACAGTTTGAAAATCCTTGATTCCGACCCGAACTGTTGAATCCGCTGCTGCAATACTATCATGAACAAAAGAATGTATCTGAGCATAACGATTTATTTGATAGAACCTTGTATCTGCCCATCGCGTAAAAGCCCCTGATTGCTTTGCCTCATCAATCGTTATGGGTTCGGCATCTGAGAATGAGGAATATACAGTACCCCAGGAATTATTCAATTTCTCAACAGAACCGTACTTGTGTTCCAGAAATTCATGCAACGATTTCGTATCAATTTCTGAAAAATCCCGACCGGATTTTGTAATGGCAACGTTATCGTAGTTTGCTGTATATGCCAGCGGGCTCAATTGACGCAAGGTATCCGTAATAGCTTTCAAATGATACTCCGTTTTTTTTCGTTATCAACTTGGTCAATAGAAATGTCTTTTTCATCAACCCATAAGTTTGCCTTGTCATAGATGAATGCATGACCTATGGCAATTCCCGGAGATGCGGCAAAACCGTTATATTCTATATGTTCTTGTTTACTTTCAGGTTGTTTATCCAAATCATGCGCTCCGAAAAAATGAAATATTGAAAATTGATGTTTTATAAGTTTGATTTAATAAAAACTTTTTTAAACAACGAGAAATCAGTCTTCGCGTAAAAAGCGATTGTTCATAGCATAAAAGTATTACATTTCTGACATTACTACAGTACTACCGTTTTTCAACTTCTTCAACTCCACAGAAAAAGTGTACAATTACGGTATGAATAGTCCGGATGAGCTGAAAGCAGCTATTAAAATGATGTTTCATGATGCTCCCTTGAACGGTACTGGTAAATCCGGAAAGGAGCGCTATTCTTCATCAAATTTTCTTTTTATGAGCGCTTCAATTTCGGCGATTGCATCCTCGGCATCATCACCGCTGGCAATGATCTTTAAATTGCTGCCGAAAGCCGCGGCCAGCATCATAACTCCCATAATGGATTTACCGTTAACTTTCAGGCTGTTAGCCTCTAACTCAATAGTAGCAGAGAATTTTGATGCAGTCTGCACGAGAAGCGCTGCAGGTCTCGCATGCATACCCAGCTTGTTTTCTATCGTTACAATTTTTTCTATATCAGGCACACTATTCCCTGTCAAATGTTATGTATCGTCTTATACCATATATAATATCACTGAAAAAGCATATAACTCATCGAGCCGAAAGTTATATAATTACCGCCATTATGACTGCAGCCGCCAGAGACGCTGGAAAAACAATATGCAGAGGAAACCGGCGTTTTAACAGGATAAAACTGAAAAGAAACAGTCCAATGGCCCCAATATAACTCCATGCTGGAGTATAATCAAAGGTCGTAAGATATGCTACCGATAGAAATGCCACCAGAATACTTCCGGATATTTCCATTATATGCTCTGCAGCCTGGAGCTTACGATTTTTGATTTCTATGACGACTTTCGGTCCAAGCCGATATCCGGCAGTGAGCCAGTGCCATTTAAGAATACATGTCGGAATATTAAAAACTGTCATAAAAATCAATATCCCCCATAACCCGTAAAAAATTGTGAAAAGAAGACCTAATAAAATACCAAAAGGCCTGAGGTTGCTCCAAAAGAGCCTGTCACCGACAGAGCCTGTGGCGGACCCGACTACTTTTTTGAAACGGTGTATATCATCCTCTGTAATGTCTTTCCGATACCGCAGACATTCTTCCATTTTCGCAACTGCTCCGAGTACCAGCGTCGCCATAAAAGGATTTCCGTTATAATACTCAATGTGACGCAGGTAAAACTTTGTAAGGTCTTCGGTGTTCGACCACAACTCTTTCCCTACAGGTTCAATACAGAATGCGAAACCCATATTCTGCCGGTATTTTTCTGACCATGAACCCTGAGAGAAAAAACTTCTGATATATATGCTTAAAAGTGTTTTAAAACGTAACCTTTTTACACCATCATTGCCACAATCCATAGAACACCACCTAATGAACCTGCTATGATAAATCTTCTTCTGCCCTTGAACCAATAAAATAAAACTGCAGAAGCTGTTATAGCGCCCCAGATCAGAATCAGAACCGTTGACATACTTTCAAGAAACCATTGCGGTAAAAACCGCACAGTCCGGCATAACAGTATACCTATAGGGACAAAGACCAGTGTCATCAGGACCCCCTTCATAAAGGCATTACCTATTCCGGTAAAGTGTCTTCGCAGTAGTTGAGGATTTTCACCCCGTTCAAAACCGGAGAGTAATTTTTCACTTTGAATTCCGTTCATCCGCCGTTCGAAATTTCTGATATGAATCCCGATAATCCCGATCAAAACGCCGTACAGCATTATCGGGATCAAGGCAGCTTTAAATTCTAAAACCTCAAAACCGAATATGTTCGCTGCCGAAAAAAGAGATGCGCTTGAAATAAATGCCGCCATATTATTATCTGTATAATGCTCTCCACCTAAAGGCAGATACCCGAGCCAGAGTAATTGAAAAAGTATTCCAAGCATAAGTCCCATTTCCGGATTTCCGAACAAAAGACCCAACACTGAACATGAAACTATCGGTTCCGAAACCAGAAACTGAGGACCGGATGTAGTATCCGTGGCAACAATTCCGGCTATCAAAAGCAAAGCCGGGTATATTCCCATCATTATTCTCCAAGTGCTTCGAGATTCGTAACAAGTTTTTCCAATTCCTGACGGGAATCGTGTAACTTGTTACGTTCAGTTTGAATAACTTCTTTGGGAGCTTTGGAAAGAAAATTCTGATTCGAAAGCTTTTTTTCAATAGCGGAAATAAAAAGTTTACGGCGTTCGATTTCTTTCGTAAATCGTACCCTTTCAAGTTCGAAATCCACAAGCCCCTCGAGAAGAACAAAAAGTTCGCTTTTTAATGAAATTCCCGCTGCCGATTTTGGAGGACGGGTAGCTTTTTTGTCCAGCTTCAGATTATTGACCGAAGCAAGATCAAGAATATACGAACTGTTTTCGAAAAACAACCGGTACGTGTCTTCATCGGAGGGAACAATAATTACATCGGCTTTTTCTCCAAGCGGAACATTCATTTCGTTTCTGATGGTACGTATGGTACTAATAACTGATTTGATAATTTCCATCCGGTCTTCCGATGTTGTATCAATGAGCGAGCTTTTAGCTTTAGGCCACTGTGAAATCATGATGCTCGGCCCATGTTCATCGCCGAGAACATGGACAAGTCTTTGCCATATTTCTTCACTTATGTAAGGCATGATAGGGTGGAGAAGCTGCATGGAACCGGCCAGGATTTGGGCAGCGTTTCTCAGAACAAAAGCCCTTTCTTCTCCGCCAAGTAATACCCTCGGCTTTATTATCTCGAGATACCAGTCACAGAAATCATGCCAGATAAAGTCGTAAATCAAGTGGGCGGCGTCATTGAAACGGAACGATTCAAGCGATGCGGTAATCTGTTCTATCGTACGATTGTATTTCGACACTATCCACCGGTCAGCAAGTTCCATCTCAACAGTGCCGGCCGATTCGATCGTTTTCCCGGTAAGATTGAGGATAAATCTGGATGCATTCCAGATTTTATTGGCGAAATTACGTCCGATATCGAATGTGTTGAAATCTTTTTTCTTTTTTTCACCGGGACGTGGATATGAGAGAAAAACATCCTGTCCCTGCGCAGTAATCGCGATAATGCTGTACCTGAGCGCATCGGCGCCATGAGATTCGACAACCTCAAGCGGATCGACACCGTTACCGAGCGATTTTGACATCTTGCGGCCAAGATCGTCACGGACTGTGCCATGGATATAAACATGTGAAAAAGGGATATCTCCCATGAACTCCATGCCTGCCATGACCATTCTGGCAACCCAGAAGAAAATAATTTCCGGTGCGGTAGACAATGTATCAGTCGGATAGAATGCCTTTAATTCGGATTTATCCTCAGGCCAGCCGAAGGTTGAGAACGGCCACAGCCATGAACTGAACCAGGTGTCGAGTACATCCGGGTCCTGTGTTATATCGGTGCTCCCGCATGCATCACATGATGTTACCGGCTTTTTTGATACCATAATAGCATCGCATGATCCGCAGTAGTAAACGGGAATACGGTGTCCCCACCAGAGTTGACGTGATATGCACCAGTCGCGGATGTTTTCCATCCAGTTCAAATAGACTTTTGACCATCGATCCGGATAGAATTTTATTCTGCCGTTTTTCACCACCTTGATAGCCGGTTTGGCAAGCTGTTTCATTTTCACGAACCATTGGCTGGAAAGGTAAGGTTCTGTTACCGTATGGCAGCGATAGCAGTGTCCCACTGCATGCGAGTGATCCTCAATTTTTACGAGTAGTCCCTGTTGTTTGAGTGTCCTTACAACTTTTTCACGGGCTTCCTCACGGGTCAGTCCGTTGTAGCCCTCGCCGGCATTTTCATTCATGGTGCCATCGCCGTTCATAACATTGATAGGTTCGATATTGTGCCTGATACCGATATCGAAATCGTTCGGGTCATGGGCAGGGGTGACTTTGACTGCGCCGGTTCCGAATTCAGGGTCCACAAAATCATCGGCTATCACCGGTATTTCACGGTTAACTATGGGCAGTATCAGGGCTTTTCCGATCAGATTTTTGTATCGTTTATCGTTCGGATTAACAGCGACAGCCACATCGCCGAGCATGGTTTCCGGACGTGTAGTGGCAACAACTAAATCCTCGGAACCGTCCTTTCCCGGGTAACGGATATACCAGAGATGCCCGGAAACTTCCTCATGTTGCGCCTCCTCATCGGAAAGAGCGGTCTGACATCTTGGGCACCAGTTAATTATATATTTACCGCGGTATATCAATCCCTTTTTATAAAGTCGGAGAAATACTTCGCTGACAGCTTCTGACAGCCCTTCATCCATGGTGAAACGTTCACGGTCCCAGTCGCAGGAGCAACCTATCTTTTTGAGCTGTTCGATAATCGTTCCGCCTTTTTCTTCCTTGTACTTCCAGACCTCCTTGAGAAAAGCTTCTCTGCCAAGATCCTGACGGGTTTTGCCCTGTTCGGCGGCGATTTTACGTTCAACGATATTCTGGGTTGCGATCCCGGCATGATCGGTACCCGGCATCCATTCGGTTATATATCCCTGCATTCTTTTAAAACGGATGAGAACATCCTGTATGGTATTATTCAGAGCATGCCCGAGATGGAGTTTATCGGTGACATTTGGTGGAGGTATCACAATCGAATATGTTTCTTTCCCATCAACCGGTTCGGCATGGCTGTACCGGTTCTGTTCCCAGATTGTTTGCCAGTTATCCTCAATGGCTTTCGGGTTGTAAACCTTCTCAATATCAGTAAAACCCACATGCTCCTCCGTTTTTAGTATGAATTTGGCCTTTCATTTTCTCAAAAAGCAACCTAATATTTATATTGAATATAACATTTTAAAAAAATAATGTCAATTACAATGGGGATTTTGGCGACACCCCGTTTACCTTCCGTCTTGTTCGGTTATGCAACGATCGATTCTCATCTTTCAGCATACCATTTTATGTACTGCTTACGGCCGTGGATTATCTCATGCTTGTTTATGCATTGTTATTATTTTATGGTTGTATCATACTTCTTTCCACAAATAGGTTGCCTGATTGTTCAATATGTTTTACCTTGTTTTGCTGATACGAGAACTCATATAAATTTATTCTTTTTTATTCAGTTTCTTTGATTCGTTCCGTCTGGTAAAGTATTGCCAGATACAATCATATGTGGGGCTTTTCGTGAGTATACAAACAATTCTCTATGCTCTTGGAATATGGTTTATAATGGGTGTTTGTGCTATTATCAATGGCATATTCAGAAATGCTTTTATAACGCCGCGTTTGGGCGAATTTGCAGGGCATATTATCAGTACGATACTGTTAATGTGTATAATTCTTATTGTAGTATACCTGTTCATAACGAAAGCAGGTATTGATTTCACCGGTAGGGATTTGATCCTTATAGGTATGATGTGGTTCGCAACAACGGTAGTATTTGAATTTATATTCGGCCATTATGTTGTGGGGCATTCATGGGATGTGCTTCTGGCAGATTACAACATTTTCAAAGGGAGAGTCTTTATTCTTGTGCTTCTAACAGAGCTTTTATCTCCTTATAGTATTGGGAAACTCACAAATAAAATATAAGATGTCTGAAACTGAAATCCCTTCTGAAATTGTAATATATACGGGTATTTATGAAAAACATTTTTCTCCTTATCGCTTCCTTTCTTCTGGTGCAAAGTCCGCTCTACGCAGATATGCTTGATGATGCGGTCATGCCGTTTGCACGGGTGGATACGACATTTCATGCGACAGAATACCCGATTTTATCACCCCTGAGAGATGGGCCGGTCAGGGTTCTTTTTATCGGACAGCGTGATATTGTAGGACCCTTGTGCGGTGAAGTTGCTGCAAGGTTAGACTGCCGTTTCGATACGATTCTTACCCCCACCCGAACCGGTCTCGGAACGAAAAGTCCCGCGAAAGATTTCGATTTTGATGCTCTTTCGGAAGAACGTATCATACAAAGGGCGGTGAAACTTCTCCGTAAAGAATGGGATGTAATCTGGCTCGATTTTGAAATAGGTTCTCTGCCGGAAGAATTGAGGCGCATGATCATGGATCGGGACGGCATCTGGTCCGGCCTCGTCTATACGGGAGATGAACGTGATATAAGAACAGTTATTGAAGTTGACGAAATTAATGAAACACCGCTTTATAGGCTTTCATATTTTTCAAGTAAACAGATTTTCGCGGGAAACTGTGACAACGGAATTATCGTCGTAATACCTCCTTTAAACACCAATGGTAGTGCTCTGGAAACCACAGACTATCTTAATACCGCCGCATATTCGATTTTTTGTGCCGCTGCCAGAAAAACAGGCACAACAATTACGCGAATTCAATCGCCAAAGAAACCGATCGAACAAGAAGCCGCAAGTATTATGAACTTCAGAGTGCACCTGTTCCGCGAGGGAAAACCGGATTCCATGCAGGTTCATGTCAGATACAGAAATGAAAAAGGAGAACTAACGAATAAAACTGCTGGTACCTATATTGTTGATAAAGACAGAAGTTTTGTAATAATTAATTACCCCTCATTACCAATTGGAATCTATTCCGGTGACATTACGGTTTCTGATGCCGAAGGGATTGCTGATTTTACCGGAATTTCATTCAAAGTCGAATCTTCCAATTTTATCAAAGATGTCAGGTTATGGGATGTATCGGTACCTGTCGGGGAATTTATAACCGGAACAATTGAAACTTCATTCGAATTCAAGGAAGGAATTGTTCTGACCGCCGAGCTTTTAGACTGCCGTGGCAGAAGCATGGATAAATACAATCCTGAGATTAATCCCGGCCGTAAGAACGTGGATTTTACCTTTAAGATTAGAAAAACAACGGATCAATCAATGATGATCCGAACAGAGTTTTACAAAAATAATGAACTTGTCCAGGTTTTTGAAAAACCATTTTTTATAAAGAGTGAAATTGATTCAAAGAACTATTATTTCGTGGTATGCGATAAGAGTGAAACTGATTTTTTGAAGCCGCAAAAATACGGAGTCCTTCGTGATGCAGGAGTGAATGGTATTGCCCCGGATTTTTCCGGAACCCGGAATCCTGCCGAAGCTTTCAGGATTGGCACTGATATCGTGTTATCCGGCGTCTCGATACTACCTGGCTTGGTAACGTTCAACGGGTTTGATAGTACATCAGAGCCGGGATTATCATCGGCTGAAGGTAGAAGAAAAACGGAGTATCATTTGAAAGCTATTACGGATACCTTGCGTCAATTGAGCCCGCTGGCATATACAGCAAACTACGATAACGTTGCCATTACAA
>AQSL01000140.1 GCA_000403035.1 Candidatus Latescibacter anaerobius SCGC AAA252-E07
TACCAAGCATTTCTTCACCGACATAAATGTTTAACCACACGGTTGAAATATCAGCTATGATGCATAACGGTGTAGCGAAGTTTACAATCTCCCCTTGTTCTGCGTATTTTTCAAGCACGACTCCATCTGCCGGGCATACAACCTTACCGTCATCAATACTTCTGTCAAGCAGGCGCAGATTGGCTTCAATTTTTTCACGTTTCGCCTGAAGCGAAGCAAGGCGGGTTTCAATCACTGCAAGCTGCTTTTCCGCGGTGCGAAGTCTTGATTCGCTCAAAGCGTATTCGGTTTCCGTTTTATCAAACTGCTCTTTTGTTGCAGCGTTCTGATTAAATAGATTTGAAACTCTGTCACGGGTTTTCCTTGCATTTTCAAGAGTGATAGAAGCCTGCAAGACAGATTCCCTGGCAAGAATAATTTCTTTCTCAAAAATATTTTCGTTCCAGTGCAATTCCACCAGATCCTTTGAAACCGCGTCTCTTTGAAGCACTGATTGTTCAACATCAATTTCAGCGATAATCCGGTCTTTCCGTAGATAATCGCCTTCCTCGAAAGCAAGGCGGACCAGCTTCCCGCGGGTCTCTGCGCTGACAGTTATTTCTCTGGCTTCAATTATTCCGGACCCGGCAAACGAATTCGTTTCATCGGTAGTACAACCTGAAATGAACAAAATTGTTACCGCGATTGTTCCTGACAAAAATCTATTCATGATCACCTCCGGTATATCTTATTCCAAGTACATATTCAATTTTTGCCATACTGAGCCAGAGAGCAATTTTTGAAATAGAGCTCTCGTATGCAGACTTTGTGAAAGCAGTGTGCGCGTTATCGTAATCTGTCTCGGTCGCCATACCTTCTCGATAAGCAGATTGTGTCAATTCCAATTGTTTTTTCGCCAATATTCCCGCCTCTGCGGCCAGTTCCTTTCTTTTTTTAACTTCTTCGTAGCCGGAAAATGCTTCGGTTATCTGCTGTGAGACTATCAGTTTTAAGTTGTCACGATTTCGTACAATCTTTCGTTTGTTTATGCGGGCTTTTTCAACCTCCCTGTTAATGTTTCCCCAATCCCATAGAGTACAGCTTAAAAGCACACCGCTTGAGAAGTAATCCATCCATTCGTTTGCAGGCATGTCAAGACCCGGTTTACCGTAGTTATATCTCCCAAACAGCCCGATATTGGGCATAATATCAGCACGTGCAGCTCTTGCTTTCTGTTCCGAAGCTTCAATTGCCGCATCGAACGCTTTGAATTCCGGACGCAATGCGAACGCTTTACCGAAATTTTTCGTTTCCACATTTTCAAAGTCATTTTCATTCCATGTCACAATCACTTCATCATCAGGAGCAAGACCGGTCATTCTTCTGAATACCGCTCGAGCCCGTTCAAGATCGGCATTTTTTGCGACCTTCTCCATCTCGGCGTTGGAAATTCTCAAACGGGCTTTGAGCACATCATTTTCAAGAGCCATCCCCTGCTCATGAAGAGCGCCGACATCATGGAAATGATTTTGCGCCTCAACAAGGGACGTTTGTGAAACTTTACAGGCATCCTCAGCCATAATCACATTGAAAAATGCCGCTTTTGCCTGAAACTCGACCTCTAAACCGGCAGCATCCGCTTCATGTAAAAACATCGATGAGCGGTCCCTGCCGGCTTCTTTTAACGCCTTTAAACGACCGCCGTCATATAGAAGCTGATGAAAGGAGACATTCATATCATACGAATCATAATCCCCGAAACGGACGGACTTGAAAGGAAGGTCGATTTTCATCACCTCGCTCACATAATTTGCACCGGCAGAAAACCTGAAACTGGGAAACCATCCCTTTTCTGCAGTGAGTGCGTCAAGATATGCCTCATCAGCTTCAAGCTTTTCAACGGCGACAAGGTTTGATGTGTTCAAAGCTGTATCGACCGTTCGATTAAGTGTCCATATTTCGGCATATACGGGGAAAGATGATATGAATATGCTTATTACCATTACCAGGAAAAGTGTGTGGTTCATTTGGGCAACTCCGGAAGTTTGTGTAAACCATTCATGAGCAAATCAAGGACATAATCAACTCGTTTCATTTCAAAATCCTCGGAATCAATATTCGGGATAATCAGTTTCACTAACGGCTTCCCAAGAAAATAGAAAATATTAAGACTCATTATATTTACAATTGTCTGAAACGGATCGACATTTCGGATTTCACCTTTTTTTCGGGCACTTTCGAGAGATTTCAGCAATTCATTCCGAAGTGTTCCGAGGGCTTCGGTACAATCCAGCAGTATTTCAGATGGTTCATTTTCGAATTTTATAAACTCGCGGGCAATAAATTTTACTATGAACGGTTTTTCACGTAAGAGAGCAATATGCTCGCGAACAAATGTTTCAATCTTTGGAAGACCGGGTTCAGTAAGAGATAGTTTCTGTTTTATGGCTTCTATATAATCCTCAACTAATTTTTTAAAAGCTGTTTTGTATAAATTATCCTTTGAACCGAAATAGTAAAATATCAATGCCTTATTAATTTCTGCTTTCTGTGCGATTTCGGATGTGCTGACACCGTCTTTCCCACATTCTCCGAAGAGAGTTTTTGCAGTTTCAAGTATATGAAGTTCAGTTTCTTTCCCGTACTTCATGGGTAAACCTCCTTTTAACCAATTGGTTTAACCTTTTGGTTAATTCCTAATATATCTTATTTTCTAAAACTGTCAATAGCTATTTTCATGTTCATGTGTTTTGTCCTTTTGTGGCAAAAGGATTTCATGCATAACTCAATTATTTGAACATGAGATGGATACGGAATACATACAGCAATTATTATTTTGCTTATTGTTGATACCTGAAAGCTTTGAATGTTTAAAAAAGAGCGGGGGAAAGGATTTTTAAGAATATTATTGCTTGTGCATGAAGTTATTATATGTGATATTAAAACCTTTGTTATCCGGTTTTCACATTGAGTGTGTACGTTAAAAATGTGGTGAAAAACCACCTTCGTAGAGGAACATGCTGTCAAGGGTCAGTGGGAAGCACTGATTTACGTGCCCTCCAGTCAGGTCGAAGAGACCGATTTGTCGGGTCGAATAGACCGATGACAGCGACGAAGTAATAGATTTCATACATAGGCGCGTGAAAAAGGACTTTTTAACCGCCCTCTTAAACGGAAGGAATAGTTTCATGGATCCGAAAAAAATCATAAACCATCCTGACTGGGAAATTTACTGGCCGAAACGTATCACATGGGTTGGGTTTCTTATAGCATTGGCAGTGGTAATTTTTATTATGATTGCAACTATGTTTATTGCGAAAATCGGCGCCTGATTAATCATAGAATACATTTTAGGAGGGTGGTGAAAAAATCCTTTTTCACGCACCCCGTAATGAAATATATATCGTTTGTTGCTGTAAAGGGCTTGTAAATCAACGCTTTGAGCTGACCCTTGACAGCTTATATCCTAAACCTTATAGTTTTTCACAGGACTTTTAGAAAAGGATACGTATGTTAGGACTTCATCCTCTGGATATTGCAGTAATTTGCGGCTATCTGCTTTTAATCGTTTTTATTGGATTGTGGGCATCAAGAACGGTCAAGAAGACCGGGGATTTCTTTCTGGCCGGGAGAAGACTCGGCAAGTTCATGACCGCCATGTTGAATTTTGGCACCGGAACTCATTCCGATCAGGCGGTCGGTGTTGTATCGAAAGTATATGAGGTCGGTCTTGCCGGTATCTGGTACCAGTGGCTCTGGCTGATGAAAACGCCTTTTGATTGGGTTATGTCTGCCATCTGGCGACGTCTTCGTATCGTTACCACTGCTGATTATTTTAACAACCGTTACAATCAAAGCGTTGCCACCCTGTATGCCTGTTTGGCAATAGTGATTCTCATGCAGAACATCGGGACAATGCTTCTGGGTTCGAGCCGTGTCTTTGTTGCGGTTACAGGGGGGCATATACCTTTCGGAATTGCAGTGTTTGGCATGACGTTTCTGTTTGTTGTGTATGGTATGGCAGGCGGATTCGTTGCCGCTGCTCTTACCGATGTACTCCAGGGGATATTAACAATCGTGCTTTCATTTTTGATTCTCCCTTTTGCCTTTATACGAATTGGAGGAATGAGCGGACTTCATGAAAAACTCTCCGGTGCGAACACTGATTTATTCAGTCTTGTTGCCCCCGGTGAAATCACGGTGTTTTTCATTTTTATGGCAACCCTGAACGGTATCATTAATATTTCGGTGCAGCCGCATCAGATACCTATTGCGGTAGCTTGTAAAACTGAAATGGAAAGCCGTATCGGGGTTACCTATGGTATACTTATCAAGCGTATATGCACGGTAGCCTGGGCATTTACCGGGCTTTGCGCAATTGCTCTTCTACCCGGACTTGATAATTCCGACCATGCTTTTGGAGAAATTGTTAAGCTTGTTCTTCCGGTTGGGCTTGTGGGACTCCTGCTTGCCTCGGTTCTTGCAGCGGTTCAGTCTACCTGCGATGCGTTAATGGTTACTGCTTCGGGAATTTTTACCAGGAATATATACCGTGTCTATTTCGAAAAAAATAGAACGGATAAACATTATCTCTCTGTGGGGAGAATATCTTCATTATTTGTTGTTGCAGGGGGGCTTTCGTTTGCATTTTTCATGCCGAATGTGGTTGCCGCTCTCGAGCTTTTCTGGAAAATTCCGGCACTCATGGGAATACCCTTCTGGATGGGTATTGTATGGAGGAGAGCCAATCCGGTTTCAGTCTGGGTGAGCTTTAGTGCCGCCACGGCGGTATTTTTATCCTGTGAACTGGGACTGTTCAAACTTTCGCTTCCCTGGGAAATGGTTGCATACCTGTCTGCAGGTTTAGCAGGCGGAATTATCACGGGACTTGTTACAAAACCACAGCCAAAGGAGCAGCTTGATATATTTTATACGAATCTCAATACCCCTGTTGACAAAATTGAACACCTTGCTTCCGATAACATGTAACGGAAAGCATGGATAAAGGGGTTCGCTGACCTTTCTATGCTGAAGTGGAAAACATGTGATACATACGAGGGCGGCGAAAAATTCTTTTCACGCACCCCTGTATGAATTATATGACTGTATTGCTGTCATCGGTCTATTCGACCCGACAAGTCGATCTCGTCGACCCGAAGGAAGGGCACAACAAGCCGGCTATTGATAGCTCATTATCCCGAAGGTATGGGTTTTTCACCAGACGTATAAAATATGGTGTGGTTTTTTACCATTCACTCAAACATCTTTCATCTTCCGTCCGGTTCGCTTTGCCAATCCTTTTTCAGCAGTTTTTATCGAATATCTTCTCGGATTCTCCTTCCATCGTTAAACCTTTTCTACATAGTAAATGTCAGAAAAGAGTACAGACATACGGTAGATTCTCTCAAAGAAAGATATGAAAACACAATCATGGCATCCGCATAACATCACCGTAAACGAATAACAACGGATTTGTAATACTATGGGGATGTCTTCATGGATTCAGAATCCCGGGAAAAATAAAATGAACGTCCTTTTACAGAAGCGAACCATTTTTTTCTCTTTCCTCGCTGCCCTGATTGTGATACTTCACTTTGTTTTCCTGATGTCCTGTTTCGAGCCGGCAATATCCACTCCTGATGCAAACGGTTACTTTGGACAGGCGAAACTTATCGCTCATGAGCATCGGACATATTTTGAAACAGAATCTGTTTTACAATATGTGGGACATCATTGGCTCAAAGCAGATGATACCAGGTATTTCTCCAGATACCCGCCCGGATTCCCGACAATACTGGCGGTAGTATATCGGATTTTCGGGCCGGAAGCAACACTGCTCATCAATCCCCTGATGGCCTCGCTTTCACTGTTTGCACTGTTTCTGGTGTGCCGGTTGTGGATTGGTGAGGGATGGGGACTTCTTGCAGCAGCCCTGATGGCGTTTAATCCGACCGCTAACCAGCATGCACTCGCAGGCGATTCTCATACCTCAACCCTGTTTTTCCTGATATGGGCACTGTTTTTTGTGGCTCGTTGGGAGAAAACACATTCGTTATGGTGGGCTTTCGGAACCGGTATATTTCTCGGGATTATTCCGGCGATTCGATACCCCGAAGCATTATTCGTATTCGCATTCGGAATCTTTATGCTCCTGAATACGAAAGGTGACCGTGCAGCATGGCGTTCACTGATTGCCGGAGTGATCGGTTTCGCTCTTCCCTTTGGCGCTTTATGCGTTCGCAACCACTTTGCTTTCGGGGCATTCTGGGAAACGGGATATGGTTTTGTTGACGAGCAAAGAGTTTTTGGATGGGAATATCTCATCAGTCACGCGCTCCAATATCTGCTCAGACTTCAGGGGGAAGGGTGTGGTTTGCTCTTTGGGCTCGGCATAGTAGGAATAGCGGCTCTCTGCGCCCGCCATGACACATGGAAACGTGGAATTCTCCTGGCATCACTCGTCGTTCCTGTTACGGTGCTTTACATGTCGTATTTCTGGCCGGCTGACAATGCTTCTATGCGGTTTTTGCTGCCGACTTTTTTCATGTACACGATTGCGGGCGTATGGCTCCTGCAGATGATTGGCGAGCACCGTCACAGAGCGGCTTTGGCAGGATCAGCAGTGCTTCTTTTCGTAACGATCCTGTGGGGATTTCCCCTGTCAATACAATCCATGAAACTCCTTGAATATCCCAACGCAGCCCTGGCAGAGATTACCCGTGTGCTGAAGAATCGTGTTGCGCCGGGTAGCATCGTGATTGCCATCGACCCTATTAATCAGCATCTTGACTTCCTGGGATACTGGCGCCTGGCTGATGATTCTATCTTGATGCGGCATGACCTGAAATCTTTCCAGCCGTTTATGAAAGATAAGAACATGGCCAATGTTATGCAGCGAAACAGAATAGATGATGTTCAAAAACGTTATGGAAACCTCGGCGGACACGAATTGTTCGTCGCCTTTTCACAGGATATCTGGAAATGGTCGGGTGAGCATCGAAAAGTGTACTGGATCTGCAGGGAAAGACAATATAACCTTTACCGTGATCAATTGAGTCAGCGGCACAAAATGAAGATAGTTGAGGAGATTGAACTCCCGGGAAGAAAGGTATCCCGTTCAGGTATGCCGGATAGGTTCGGAGCGCCGTTTGGACAGGCGGGAAGATCAATGAGAGGCCCGGGAGCACGTCAGCAACGGCCCTTTCTACAAGGCAAAGACAGTTTTGGCACGGGCAGCGCTATGGTTCGAAGATTTGAAGCTCTTGCGAACGATGAGCCGCTGCTTCTGGTTGAATGGACACGGGAAATTCCTTAGAACCAGGGGAGATTGTAAACTTCGCTACACCGTTATGCATCATAGCTGATATTTCAACCGTGTGGTTAAACATTTATGTCGGTGAAGAAATGCTTGGTAAACTTGTTATCGGCGGGAAAGCGGATATTCGTGTCGACTCCCATCCTGATGTTGTGTTTGAGGGCAAAATTACCCGGATTTCACAGCGAGCAGAATTCACCCCGAAAAATGTCCAGACAAAAGATTCACGTGTCGACTTAGTGTATGCGGTAAAAATAACGACAGACAATCCGGAAGGGATATTCAAAATCGGTATGCCCGCTGATGTATATATAGAAGGTTTACAAAAGGATTGAAGGATGAAAACGTGAAAAATATATATATCGATTGTAAACCATAAATGATACGTTATTAATTATGTATGAAGTTACTGTTCATTCGCTGTGTAAAACATATGGTGATATTCGCGCTCTGAAAGGACTGACATTTACGGTCGAAAAGTCATCGATGTACGGTTTGATTGGTCCGGATGGCGCCGGGAAAACGACATTCATGCGTATTGCTTCCTGCCTGCTTTTCCAGAGTTCCGGCTCTGTTGTCATAAGCGGATTCGACACGTTGAAAACCCCGTCACAGATCAAAAGAACTATCGGATATATGCCGCAGCATTTCGGGCTCTATTCCGATTTAAGTGTCGCGGAAAATCTCCGGTTCTTTGCGGACCTCTTCGGGGTAGCAAAAAAAGATCGTCAGAAAAGAATGGACCGATTGCTCCATTTTTCAAAACTTGGCCCATTTATGAAGCGACGTGCCGGGAATCTATCGGGCGGGATGAAGAAAAAGCTTGCTCTCTCCTGTACGCTTATACATACACCGGAAGTTCTGTTCCTCGACGAGCCGACAACAGGTGTTGATCCGGTATCACGCCGTGAGTTCTGGGATTTGCTTGCAGAGGTAAAAAGCAGCGGTACGACAATTATTGTATCGACTCCCTACATGGATGAAGCGGAACGCTGTGACCGTGTCGGTTTTATCATGGATGGATCACTCATATCCGAGGGAGTGCCTGAAGATTTTCCCAAACGCTTCACGAAAGAAATTCTAGCCGTTCGCGGGCATGATATTATAAGGCGGACGAGAAAACTTGTTTTCCCAAACGTTGTCACAAATGTGAAAACATTCGGGGACAGAGTGCATCTGACGGTAGAGAGCGCCCGTCATTCCCGGTCTATTGTGCTCGATTTCCTCGATAAAAACGGTATTGTTGACTGTCGTGTCGAACCAGTAGAACCATCCATGGAGGATGTGTTCGTGGAGAGTATGTCACATGGAAACTGATTATGCGATTGAAGTAATGAAGCTCTCGAAAAAGTTCGGTGATTTTTATGCGGTCAGGGATATTTCTTTCACGATTGAACAGGGTGAGGTTTTCGGATTTCTCGGAGCAAACGGCGCAGGAAAATCAACAACCATACGTATGCTGACCGGTATACTTACGCCTACCGGCGGAACTGCTTATATTACCGGTTACGATGTTACGAAAGAACCGGAGACAGTCAGAAGGAACATTGGCTACATGTCCCAGAACTTCAGTTTGTACGAAGATCTCACGGTTGAAGAAAATCTGTCTTTTTACGGTGGATTATACGGCATGTCCGCGGAAGATACAAAGCGCGCGAAAGAAGAGCTTTATGACAGACTCGGACTTGGAGCAATCCACAGCAGGCTTACCGGTTCACTCCCACTTGGATGGAAACAGAGAGCTTCCCTTGCCTGCGCCATACAGCACAATCCCAGAATTCTTTTCCTTGATGAACCGACCGGCGGAGTCGATCCGGTGAGCCGCAGGGCGTTCTGGGATATCATATACGACCTCTCCGAACAGGGTGTAACCATTTTTGTAACAACTCATTATATGGATGAAGCGGAATACTGCGGCCGGATATCAATCATGTATGCCGGCCAAATTCATGCCATCGGAAGTCCAACGGAACTCAGAAAACAATACAATAAAAATACGGTCGAGGATGTTTTTGTTTTACTTGTAGGGAACGATAGTGATCAAACGGTTAATAGCGCTGATAAAGAAGGAAATTCGCCATATTCTGCGTGACCCCAGGACATTGACTATTGTAATTATCATGCCGCTTATGATGGTCTTACTCTATGGTTATGCGCTTAACATGGATATACAGCATATTCCCCTGGGGATTCTTGACCATGACCGTACACCGGAGTCCCGCGCACTGATAGAAGATTTTTGTGCAACACAATACTTTGACGTTAATCGTTATCTTACAACGACCGATCAGATCGGCCATCTCTTTAAAAAAAGGATTATCAAAGGGGCGTTGATAATACCAAGAGGATTCGCACAAAAGCTTTCCACATCCCCCTCGGCCGAACTGCAGTTGATTGTGGATGGTTCTGACCCGACCATCGGTAATGCCACCGACAATTATTCAAATGCTATTGTAACCTCCGTTGCTTTGAATGACCGTGTCGCCCAAAAGATAGTGCCAGTCGATGTCCGTCAAACGTTTCTCTACAATCCTGATTTGAAAGGCGCACATTTTATTATACCCGGTCTTGTAGCGGTCATTCTCATGATGGTGTGCGCTCTATTGACTTCAATCACTATTACCCATGAAAAAGAAACGGGCACGATGGATGTTCTTCTTGTTTCCCCGGTTCGCCCTTTTGAAATAATTGCGGGAAAAGTCATACCCTATATCGGGCTTTCCCTTCTGGATGCACTGTTTGTTCTGGTGTCTGCAAAAATCGTATTCGACATCCCGTTAAGGGGAGACCTGGTACTGCTTCTGGGACTGACCATTCTTTTTATATACTGTGCCCTGGGAATCGGGCTGTTCATTTCAAGCATAGCGCCAAATCAACAGGTTGCAATGATGGCTGCGCTCGTAACCACGATACTGCCTTCTGTCGTGCTTTCGGGATTTATTTTCCCGATTTTCAGCATGCCTGCACCGATCAGGGCTTTTACCTACCTCGTTCCGGCAAAATATTACATAGATATTATTCGCGGTATTCTTTTGAAATCAAGTTCATTCTCCATGCTCAAGGGGCAGGCGTTATTCCTTTTCGTACTCGGCACATTGTTCATTACCGCTGCAACTGCACGTTTTAAGACAAGGGTCAAGTAATGAAAGCTCTTACCCATATGATTAAAAAAGAATTTATTCAACTATATCGAACGCCTTCGATGATTGCAATAACGATTGCTGTGCCGATTATCCAGCTTCTTATTCTGGGCTTTGCGATTTCAGGAGATGTTATTCATGTACCGGCGGTAATTACTGATCTTGACCATTCGGTTAAGAGCCGTGACCTTGTCAGCAAACTCGAAAACACCAGATATCTCGATGTCCGGTATCGGTTGAACGATATCAGGAAAGCAGAACGGCTGCTTCTCCACGGCGATGCTCTCCTTGCCGTTACTATTCCGCTTGATTTTGAAAAAGATATCATACGCGGTGAAAAACCCCAGATATATATAATGGCTGATGCTCAGAATACCAACGTAGCGCTGACCGGGTCGGGATATATCCGGAGAATAATACATTCATGGGCACATTCCGCCGGTGTAGTAAACCTTGATTATTCGGTTAAACCTGCAATAATAAATCTTAAAAGCCGGATATGGTACAATCCGGAACTAAAATCGGTTTATAATATGGTACCCGGTATATTTGTAATACTGGTTTCTGTTGTTACCGTTATGCTTACTGCGATGGCAATAGTAAAAGAGAGAGGAGAACGCGGCACCCTTGAACAGTTAATGGTTACTCCGATTACACGTCACGAGCTTATACTCGGGAAAACCGTACCGTTCGCAATTCTCGGATTACTTGAATTGACTATAGCCCTTACCGTTGCCAAGCTCGTATACAATATTCCTATAGCGGGTTCGCTTACACTTTTCTACGGTATAAGCGTCATTTTCCTGTTCTGCACTCTGGGATTCGGGATTTTCATCTCGACAATAACTACCACGCAGCAGCAGGCGCTTTTCACCGCATGGTTTGTCCTGATATTCTGTGTTATTATGAGCGGATTTATTCTCCCTCTCGATAATATGCCTGCGTCCGTATATTATCTGTCATATTTAAATCCATTGCGGCATTATCTAACTGTCGTACGTGAGCTTTTTCTCAAGGGTTCCGGGCTTCATGAACTCTGGCCCCAGATTGCAGCGCTCGTTATCACCGCGCTTATAGTTCTCACTGCTGCAATTGTAAGATTCCATAAGAGGTTGGGATAATCCGAAAAATGTATTATTTTACCGGAAACGTCAAGAACCGTAAAAGTATTTCCACTTAGAATTGTTTAACCATTATGGTTCATATACGGGTTATGTATGTTTTTGAAGCTGATGTTTTCTTCATTCCATGGTATCATGGAAGTTTTTGTCATAGGTATACTCGGGTATATCGTCATATCGGGATTCAAGCAGAGCTCTTCCCTTCTGGATTTTCTTACGAAGATAGTCATAAGAATATCGCTGCCATGTCTCATTTTTTCAAATATGGTAACCAATTTCAATCCGGGTGAGATCGAGTACTGGTGGATATTCCCGCTGCTTGCTGTTGCGGTCAACATCGCAGGAGCGCTCCTTGCCGGCGGCTATGTGCTTATCGACCGTACGGTTCAATACCGCGGCGAATTCATGGCCCTTGTCGCTTTCCAAAACGGTATTTTCCTTCCGCTGGCTTTTGCGCCGGTTCTCTTCGGCCACGACAGTCTGCCTCTCTTTCTCAATCTTCTGTTTCTTTATAATCTTCTTTCGATTCCGACTTTTTTTACCCTGGCAGTGTGGATGATGAACTCAACTGCAGGCATAGGGTTCAGAGTTAAAGATTTTTTCAGCCCGCCGATTGTCGTTACCGTTTTCAGTTTTATTCTGGTATTAACAGGATGGTCAACTACCGTTCCCGATTGGATTTTAAGGCCGGTTGGAACATTGGGTGCCCTTACGACGCCGCTTTCAATGCTTTTTGTCGGCGGAATAATCGTGACCAATCTTCCAAAAGCAAAACCGGATGACTGGAAGGAGCCGCTCAAAATTACCGGGCTTAAAAGTTTTCTTTTGCCTTTCATCGCTGCTTTAATCGCTTTTGTTTTCAGGCCTCCGCAGTATATAGCGCTCTTTATGATTATGCAGTCGGTAATGCCTTCCGCTTTACTTACAGCGCTTATCGCCCCTGATGAAGGAATCAATCGGAAAACAATAGCGGGAGCGATTATGCTTACATACGGTGTAAGCATCGTTACCATACCGCTCTTTATGGGGATTTATGGTTTGCTGTACGGTTAAAAGTCTCTATAACCAAAACAGCAAGACTCAAAATTATCATTAAACTTTTTTATATAATTCTGATAATGGAATCATATGGTTTATTATTGACGATTTTTTACCTGTAACCGCACTATTAGGGAGAATGAGAGAGGAATCATGGGAAAAAGATCGGTTTCAATAACTGTCCTGGTAGAAAATACTGCCACAATGAGCGGGCTGAAAGGTGAACACGGCCTCTCAATATGGATAGAAACCCAACACGGCACCATACTCTGGGATACCGGCCAGAGTGGATTACTCAGGGAAAATGCGGATTTGCTCGGCATCCCGGTACATAAAGCAGAGCATATTGTTATCAGTCATGGGCATTACGACCATACGGGCGGTGTGCTCGAAGTCTTGCGTGATGCTCCGGAAAGCAAGGTATATGCCCATCCCGGAATATTTACCAATCGATTCACGCCGGACGAAATCACTCCGGAAAAAGCGAGATACATCGGTAACCGGTTTGACAGAAAAGAACTGGAAAAATCATGTGGAATGCTTGAGCTTTCCTCCAGCCCGACAGAGATCGTGCCGGGAGTTTTCATGACCGGAGAAATCCCGCGAAGAACAGATTACGAGGATGTAGGCGGCGATTTTTTTCTTGATGAGAAATGTACGATTCCGGATACTATTCCTGATGATCAGTCCCTTGTGATTGAAACTGATGAGGGGCTTATTGTCGTGCTCGGCTGCTGTCATGCAGGGTTGATAAACACTCTCAACATGATATCAGAACACTGGCGGACAAAACAATTTTTACTTATTGCAGGCGGAATGCACCTGATTCATGCATCGAAAGAACGGTTGATAAAAACAGTTGAAGCGCTGGACGATTTTTCTCTTGGCATGTTATCCCCCGGGCACTGTACGGGATGGAGTTCACAATGCTATCTCGGCAGCGCTTTTCCCGATAGTATCAACCCGCTTCATGTGGGATGGACATGGACAAGAATAGAGAAAATCTCTATGAAGAATTAAAAGCGTTGTGAAAAACTATAAGGTTTATGATGTAAGCTGTCAAGGGTCAGCGCGAAGCGTTGATTTACAAGCCCTTGACAGCAACAAACGATATATATTTCATTACAGGGTGTGTGAAAAAGTACTTTTTCACCGCCCTCTTAAGAATGTATAGGAGCATCCATTCTTACGGTCAATATCAGATACTCGCGTCTTAGAATTGTGGCAACGAATATGCACCAGTCAAAAAGGGTTTAAGGAATTTCTGATTTGGAATTTTGTTGTTATCTATCGCAGACCGTAATTCTCATTTAACTTTCAGATTCTTCATCCTGTTAATAGCGGCAGCCAGTTCGTAAGCACGGAATGATGCAAGGTCGCCCATATAACGATTCGACAATGTATCCAGTCCTACATTTTCTATACGTTCCATAACTTTATCCACGGCTTCCTTGAGGGTCTTTGAACCTTCCATAAGCCTGTGAACCAGAGTAATACCACGTCCGATACCCCTTGACTGCGACTGATTGACAATCTGTGTCACTTTCGATACATCTATAAGCTCGTCGCCATACTGTACATATCTTTTACCATGAAGTTTCGTGGGAGGTGTCTTATCAGTTTTTAAAGGCTCAAGGTAAGAGACTAAAGGACACCGCATAGCAGGAGGTAACTGAACCGTGTTTTTCCAAATCCTTCCGGAAGGATTTTCCCGTGCAATTCGCTGTGCCTCACCGGTAACAGCATAAGTCCTGAAATTTCTCATGGCAATAACCGTATCTGCAATGTCGAAAAAATCGCCTGTTCCTCCCACAATTATGGAGGATATTCCGTGTTTATCTTTCAGCATCGGTAAAAAATCGACAAGCGGTGTCAGAATTTCTTCTTCTTCAGGGATAAGCGTCTGAATACGGGCGTCTCCTCCCATGAAACCGGAAACGGTCGTTTCATCGTCAAAAAGCATCAGGGAAGTTCCAATTTCAAGGGCTTCCATGATGTTTGCAGCAAACGAGGCAGCGGGAAAAGCAGATTTGACTGACAGATGCCTCGTGTTAATTTTTTCTGATATATGTTTGATAAGGGGGGAAATATCAACATTTTCAACCTTGCGTCCCTCCTCAACACGAATCCCGACAGCATCGGGAGCAGTGACCGCCAGTTCTCTGCCGTCACCATATATGTGATTGTAAACACCGAGTTCAATAGCTCTCAACAGGGTTGATTTTCCCTGTGAACATCCGCCGGTTACGAGAGTGATTCCAGCAGGGATACCCATTCCGCGAACCTTTCCCCTGTTCGGCAGTTCAAAAATAACCGCAAGTTCTTCGGGAGATGTAAACGGAATAATTTCTTTCAAATCCGCAGAGAACGGTTTTGTAATAATACTCCCGTCGGCGATAAATGCCACAAGCCCTTTTTCAGAAAGCGTATTTCTGATAAAATCCGCATCTTCATTCGTTTTAATCCATTCAGTGAGTTTCTCGCCATCCAAATGTTCAAACATCAGGCATTCGCGAACTATTGCGGGTATTCTCTTAAGAAAAAGTTCCACTGCGGTCTGACAGTGTACTTTCCATTTTTGTACCGGTAGTTCAACAATAAATCTCACCTCAATGGAATCCTTTCCGACAACTACGGCGCTTATTTCCAGCAGTTCCTGTCCCGGCCTGTCGATACTGAACTTCCCCCCTTTTACTCCGGGCACCGAAATCGAATAACGATCTGTCTTTTCAGCAAACCGGCGGGCAATAAAATCACGTGCTGCCAGTTCACGGCTTTTGGGAGTGAAAATATCTCCGGCGAATTTTGCATTGTCGAGAGGCACCGAAGCCCGTATTCTGGTGGGACGTATACCCGGTTTTTCAGGCACATATTCAACTATTAACGTAAAATCATCATAATCATACGATCCCGTGATCTTCTTGTATGCGATTTCGTCCTGTTCATCCATTTCCACAAGAATTTTACGAAGATCCTCTTGTCCATATTTTTTTTTCATAATTTGTTCAATCCTCAGTAATTTTTTCCAAAGAATGTGTTGCAGGAAAATTAAAAAATATTTACGATCATCACTGGATTAATATATATCTTTTCGGTGTATAACTGCAAGGTCAAGATGATTATCTGCAAACAGTATATTAAACACTTACCCTGAAAACTATACTTTTTACACATTCTAAGAGGGCGGTGAAAAAGTATTTTCACGCACCCCGGCTTGTAATATGTGACTGTGTTGCTGTCACGGGCAAGACAAGCCGGCCATACATATAACTTGTTTTTTATTATTGACTTACCCCTTGTAATATATTCTCTTTATTCATGATAATTATACTTTATTGGCCGGCCCTTGACAGCTCATTATCACGAAGTTATGAGTTTATCACCACGCTTCTAAAAGCATGGTAAAAAACCGTATTAGTATAGGAGCATGCTGTCAAGGGTCAGCGCGAAGCGCTGTTTTACGTGCCCTCCCGTCTGGTCGACGAGACCGGCTTGTCGGGTCGAATAGATCCTTGACAGCGACGGAGTAATAGATTTCATACATGGGCGCGTGAAAAGATTTTTTCACCGCCCTCCTTGATTTTACTTGTAGAATCCTTCTTTATGAGAGAATGAAGACTGAAATTTAAATAGTATGTTTCTATTGCACACAAAATGATACACGACACATTGAAGGATTTTATGCTAGAATTTACAACTATTCGGGTTGTATATTTGTTGAAGCGATAATTATTTATTTTTCAATTATTTTTTATTATATATATCAACAAGATTTCAGTTAAAACTTTTCTAAAGATTTGACGTTATGAATTGCAGAGATGAAAAAAAGTTACTCCGGGAGAGAATGAAAAATTTACGTGCCGAACTATCAATTTGTTCATTTCGTCAAAACAGCCAGGCAATAATCAACAGGTGTGTCAGGCTCGAGGAATGGTATTATGCCAACACTGTTCATATTTATGTATCCGCTCTCAATAACGAGGCCGATACTCTCGGTTTAATTTATAAAATGTTTGACAACGGGAAGAGAGTTGTCGTGCCGAAATGCGGAAATGAAGCACACCGCCTCCTTAATATTCGAATTGAATCGTTTGATGAGCTTTCTGTCGGAAAATACAGCCTTATGGAACCGGGTTACAAAACCGAAAGAGAAGTTGCGCCATTAACATTTGATCTCGTTATATCGCCGCTTCTGGCATTTGACAGGAAAGGCGGTAGACTCGGTTTCGGGGGTGGCTATTACGATGGTCTTTTCAAGGAATGTACATGTCCCAAAATCGGCCTGGGCTATACGTTCCAGGAAGTAGATACCGTTCCGGTCGAACCGCACGATGAGAAACTGGATATTATTATTACGGATAGTGAAATAATAAGGGTAAAACAAGATGAATGAAAATGTGTTGCTCTCCGAACTCAATGAAGGAGATGATGTTATCGGGTTTTTTGCCCTGAAGCGCTGTGAATTGAAGCAGTATGACGGCGGATTCAGGCTGGATGTCGAATTGTCGGATAAATCCGGAAATATACCCGGAGTCGTATGGGATGATGCTCAGCGCATCAGGGAGCAGGTTGCTAAAGGCGATGTTGTTAAGGTACAGGGAAGGTTGTTAAGCTACCGTGATCTGCCACAGGTGCGTATTGACAAAATCCGTCCTGCCGGGGACGATGAATATGAATCCGAATCATTTCTCCCTTCAACTCCCGCAGATGTAAACGCTCTCAAAGTCCGTACCATGGAATTCATTGAAAGCATAAAGGATCCCCATTTATCGAGTCTCGGGAAAATGATTTTTGAAAACGATCATTTTATGAAGGAATATTCGAGGGCTCCGGGAGGCATGAAATGGCATCACCCGTATCTCGGTGGTTTACTTGAACATTCCGTGAATCTTACCGAAATATGTGATTTTGTGACTGGAAAACACCCGGAACTCAACCGTGACCTGCTGGTGCTTGCCGGTCTTCTTCACGATGTGGGGAAAATCAAAGAATATGCCGCAACCACGATGATTGATTTTACTGATGAGGGCAGGCTTGAGGGACATATTGTTATCGGCGAGCGTTTTGTCAGGAACATGTGCGAGCGTGTCGATAATTTTCCTCCGAAACTGAAAATGCTCCTCAGCCACCTCATGCTCTCACACCAGGGTCATAAAGAATTCAGCACACCTGTGGAGCCCATGATCCCGGAAGCTTTCGTACTGTACTATGCCGATGAAATCGATTCGAAACTCAATGCAATCGGGAGGATTACCGAAAAAACCAGAAACGACGGGAAAAAATGGAGTGAATTTATCAGGGCGATCGGACGGTATATTTTTGTCGACAGAGATGAAGAATCGACCAGTGAAATTGAATAGAAACGAGATTCCATAAATTACTCATCAAGTCATCATTCTGTTCCTCTTGAACCTTGCCATCGCCCAGAGAAGAAGAGCTCCATCCACAATCGCCAGAACTGCAATGACAGCAACGAAAAGTATCTGTTGATTAAAAACAGCGAGATACATTTCCAAATTGTCGAACGTGCTCTTCGACAGTGTCATAACAACAATTGTCGGGGAAAAGAAAATAATCATCATCACCAGACCAAGCGTCTGCTGTGCCTGTTTTACGGTTGATGCCCTCAGGGAAAACAGTATACCCGCATGAGCCATGATACTTCCGGAGAAAAATCCGAATACCACTCCGGTGAAAATCCTTTGGGGTGAGAACCTCAGAATACTGCCCATCCCGTGGGCAATAATAACCGTAATAAAACCAAGGAAAACAACAAAAAGAGTTACGGTGAATGCATAGAGCATAGCAGCGGAAATTTTTCCCAGAAGTATTGCTTTTTCGGATAGCCGTGTGGAAAGAAGCGTGTCGAGTGTATGACGTTCACGTTCTCCGGCGAAGGAATCGGCGATGATGGTCGAAATCAAAAGTATTGGCACCATGACCCAGGACATGAGCCACAGCGGCGACTCTACCCATTTTTCACCGAATTGAAGGGGGAACTGGATTCCAAGTATAAACGATGGGATAAGTATGGCGAGGAAAGTCCCCCTCCTGCTGTCACGCATGTTGATTATTTCGCTGGTTTCTTTCTGCACGACAGTCCATATATCAGTCAGCATTCTCATCTTCCTCCATGAGCTTCAGGAAGGCTTCTTCCAGACTGGCTTTTTCCCTTCGCACTTCATCAATTTCAACACCCTCACTGATCATTACCTGTAACAGGGGCGACATTTTGACATTTTCTTTTACGTCAAGACGAACCTGACCGTTTACCTGTTGAACATGTATAATCTCCTGCCGTAAGCGGAGGAGTGAAAGCACTTTTTCGGTGAAACCACTGCCGATTATATGAACGAATGATTTACTGCTGTTGTCCCGAAGTTCATCCGGGTGTCCCACCGTTATGAGTTTTCCCCTGTTTATAACCGCCACCTGGCTGCATAATTTTTCTGCCTCGTTGAGGTTATGTGTTGTCAAAAAGACGGTTGTCCCATCGTGGGAAACGAGTCGTGCGATGTCTTCACGGATATTTGATGCCGCTACCGGGTCGAGGCCTGCTGTCGGTTCATCAAGAAAAAGAAGACATGGTTTGTGAAGCAGCGCCCGTGCAACAGCGAGTTTCTGTTTCATACCATGACTCCAGGAACCGACTTTGTCGTTCCGTCTGTCCCAGATATCGAAATGTGTAAGAAGCTCTTTTATGCGTTCATGGCGGACTGGTGCGGGTAACCGCCAGATCCTTCCATAATATTCGAGATTTTGCAGTGCGCTTAATCGCTCGTAGAGGCCGGTGTGTTCGAGTAATGCCCCGGTTTTTTCCCGTATTCTGTCAGCCTGGGTGCGGATGTTATAGCCAAGCACCTCGATTTCCCCATCAGATGGTTCCAGCAATCCCAGAAGCAGGCGGATCGTCGTAGTTTTGCCCGCTCCATTGGGACCGAGGAAGCCAAAAACGATTCCCGAAGGCACATAAAGCGACAGCTTGTCTACCGCACGAATTCTGGCAAAATCGCGCGTGAGATTATGAGTTTTTATGACATGTTTATTCACACTGTGATAATTTCATTCCATTCTCAGTAATAATGTATAACAGCTCAACGAATCTTTACATGCTGGCTTTTACCAGAAAATAACATAAAGTATCAGTGTTACAACTATGACACCTATTCCCATCCATAGAATCGACGGTGTTGGTTTCATATCGAAATCTTCCCTTACGGGCATAACTTTGGGTTCAGAAAGCGGCTTGATTATTGTGATAACAGCCATTATCACGATGATGACTATAAAGGTTATGGCCATTCTATTGAGAAATGCAATATTTCCGAAAAACCACAGAAGAAAGCCGTAGATGGGCACATTAAGAACCAGAGCAGAGACTCCGGCAGCGGCAGGAGCACGTTTGAAGATCAAACCGAATACAAACGCCGCGAGAATTCCGGGAGAGATAAAACCCTGGAACTCCTGAATATAATTGAAGATTCCCCTGAACCTTTCGGAACCCAGTTTCGGAGCAATCAGACAGCCGATAACAACAAAAAACAGGGTCATGATCCGGCCTACAGTCACCAGTTCATGGGGAGAAGTATCCTTTTTGAAGTGACGTTTGTACAGGTCCATGGTAAAGATTGTTGAGGCAGAGTTGAGCATTGAAGCGAGCGAACTTATGACAGCTCCGGAGAGTACTGCAAATATATAACCCCTTATGCCGACCGGTATAAGATTCCTTATCAAGAGCGGGTAAGCGGCATCGCTGGTTGCTCCGAGTTGATCTCTGTAAAGCTGTGCGGCCATCATTCCCGGGAAAATAATAATGAACGGGATAAGGAGCTTAAGACACGCCGCAAAAATAATACCGACCTGGCCTTCCCTGAGGGTTTTTGCGGCGAGAGTTCTTTGAGCAATATACTGATTCAGTCCCCAGTAATAGAAATTAGGAATCCAGAGACCGATAACAAGTGCTGTCCAGGGTATTACTGCATGGTCCCGGGGAAGTATCATGTGAAGTTTGTCAGCATTATATTCAAAAAAGCTCCCTACACCGCCTACCGCACGGAAACCGAAAAAGAGGGTGATTGCGCCGCCAATGATAAGCATCGAGCCCAGAAAAAGGTCGGCCCATGCGACAGCTTTTAATCCGCCCCATGTGGTATAAAGAGCGGCTATTCCGCCGATAAGCCATACAGCATGTATCATTTTCATATCGAAAATGGTATAGAGGGTCAGACCGCCGGAATACACCACTGCCGAGATTGTAACAAAAACGTATATGGCCATCAGATAAAAAGCCATAACGGCGCGGGCGATAGCATTGTAGCGGTATTCAAGGTATTCCGGAATAGTATAGATGCCGCTTTTGAGAAATTTCGGAAGGAAAAAAAGTGCAACAAACACCAGGGTAATCGAGGCCATCCACTCGTAACTGGCAATAGCCATACCGGCAATGCCGGCGCCCTGCCCTGACATTCCGACAAAATGTTCTGTGGAAATATTCGCGGCTATAAGCGAAAGCCCGATGAGCGGCCAGTGCAGTCCGCGGCTTGCAAGAAAGAAATCCTCCCCGGTTTCCTCTTTACGGCTTTTGTACATGCTGGTTCCGATTACGACGATAAAAAATGCCAGAAACAGCCCGATATCAAAAACGCTTAAGCCCATGATATATACTCCTTCAATAGTATGTATGTAATGGCCTATTTTCTATAAGTTTACAGTATTCTTCATGATTGAGGAGTGTGCGTGAAAAGACTTTTTCACCACCTTCATTTTTCAACTATACTTCGTACGTTCATCCTTCATTCCTGATTCTTATCAATAAGTCGTGCCCCCGAAGAAATTTTGATGGGCCAGATATCGGCATATATGTCATCAGGCAGACTTTTTGGACGATATTTTTCGTTTATTGCGCTTTTGGCATTCCCGATTGCTTCATCCCTTACCAAAGCTATTACACATCCCCCGAATCCGGCACCGGTTAACCGTGCTCCGATTACGCCATCAACCTTTGAGAGAATACCAATCAGCATATCAAGTTCTTCACAGGAGACCTGGAAGTCATCCCGGAGACTTTCATGGGATGCATAAAGGTTTTTGCCCACAGTATCTATGTCGCCTGCTTCAAGAGCATCGACCGTATTTAAAACGCGGTTGTTTTCAGTGACATTGTGTTTTACTCTTTTAAACACGTTTTCATCGCAGAACGTTTTCAGTTCATCGAGGTCATCCGGAGCAATATCCCGTAAACTTTCAAAATATCTTTCAGGGAAAACGGACTGTGCAGCTTTTACTCCTTCTTCACATTCACTGCGCCTTTTATTGTATTCCGAATCAACAAGGCCGCGTTGTTTCTTCGAGTCGATAACGAGCCATGAGCAACCTGGTGTGCTCATTTTAATTGCCCTGGTTGAGAGGTCCCTGCAGTCGATGAGGATTGCATGATCCTTCTTCCCAATCCTTGAAATATACTGATCCATTATACCGCAGTTCATACCGACAAAGTTATTTTCCGCTCTCTGGCAGAGAAGCGCTGCCTGCATATCATCAGATTGAAAATCCAGAAGACCTTCCATTGCAGTATATACTGCCATTTCGAGTGCTGCAGAAGAAGATAATCCGGAACCTATCGGAATGTTTCCTCCCACGGTGAAATGAAATCCCTCAATAGAAACATCGATTTTTGCTAATTCATACAACACGCCCATAACGTAACGAAGCCACACACATGGATGTTTCTGATCATACTTACCTACATGGAAAGATGCTTCCTCATTAAAATCGATTGAGAAGCCGGTTACAATTTTTTCCGGAACTTTCTTTGCAGCAATTACAATCTCTCTGTCGATTGCGACCGGTAATACAAAACCGCCGTTGTAATCGGTGTGCTCACCAATTACATTAACTCTTCCGGGCGCTGAAGCTATAATATCGGGTTCGGATGAATATTTTTCAATAAACGAATCAACAACTCTCTGTGTAATTTCATTCATTCTAAATTCCTCTATGGTGGTTTTTCTCAAATCGAGATGGTATAATGAATGTCAGGAACCTCTCTGAGCGCTTGAGCCGATTCACATGGCAGAGAAGGGTTTATGATATTCCCGCCTCCAGATTCAAAACCAGCCATGTATTTAAGCTTGTCCGGACTTCTCAAAGGGGGATAGAATTCGATATGAAAATGATACGCTTCGGGATCACAATCGTTCGCCGTCGGCGCATTCTGAAAAACGGTGATGTTGGGAAAGGGCATCCGGAAAAGATTATCGTATCTGACAAGCACTTCCGTATAGATTTCTGCCAGGTGGGATATTTCTTCACTGTTCAGTTCCGTTATATACGGGACATGCCTCCGGGGCATGATATGTATTTCGAACGTGTGGCGTGCGAAATAGGGCACATACGCAACGAAAGAATCGTTCTGGCATACCATACGGATACCGGCACGTAACTCTTCTTCCATAACCGAGCAAAAAAGGCAATTCCCCTTATCATTCATAAACGCTTGCGCATTTGCATACATCGTCCCGGAAATCCGCGGGATGAAATCAGTAGCATAAATCTGGCCATGAGGATGAGGATTGGAAACGCCAATAATCTTACCCCTGTTTTCGAACATCATTACGTTCTGAATTTCAGGGATAGCAGACAAATTTCTGAATTCTTCGCACAGAACGTTTAAAACTTTCAACACGTCCACTGTTTCCATTTCCGGTAACGTGATGTTGTGTATCGGACTGAAACACACCACTCTGCAGATACCATGAGCAGGAGTGTCGTTGTGATGAAATGTAGTATGCTCTTCTATAGAATATTCCATAGAAAGCGAAGGAAAGTCATTGGTAAAAACGTAGACATCACGGTACTCGGGATTTATCTCTCCCCCGGCACGTTGTACTCCGGGGCAAAGGTAACATTCGGGATCGAATTCCGGCTGGTCTTTTTTTATTGAAGATACAACTGTTCCGCTCCAGGGTCTCACGGAAGTAACCGGTGCAATGATAGTCCATTCACCTAATAAGGGATTCCATCGTTTGATTGAATGTCGTTGTGTGATATTCAATTTTTGGTTTCCATGTGTATCTACGGTTAATCAAGCTGAAGTTAGAGCTTTTATGTTATGGAATAAAAAGTTCAATTTTTACTTCATAGGTTGCCGACTGACCCGGTTCAAGGATTGCCATGCCTTTGTTAGCGTTTTTACCCCATACACTTTCATTGAACGGGTCCGTTAAGTTGAACTGAGGTTCAATGGCTACAAAATTCTTATCGGGGGGAGCATAAATCTGAACTGCTTTGTTAATACTGTTTGCAAAAATCCTTACCCCGTACCGGGCATCAGGATCCATCATTTCGGTAACGGAATAACCTTCTGAATCTCTTTCAAGATCGGTGAAGCTATCATCATAATAAGTATTTTTCAAGGGAGCGCCGGATCTGTCTCTGAAGTCAAACTTTGTGCCCTCAACCGGGACAATGTCTCCGGTAGGGAAAACATCATCGTAATTATTTATCGACACCATTGAGCGGGCGGGAATATGTACTCTGCACTGTTCACGTTTCCCGCTGGGAATCTGGAAATATGGATGCCAGCCCACCGCGGCCGGTAGGGATTCATCACCGACATTCTCAACCGTAACGCTGAAGCTGAAACCGGTTTCTGTAAGCGTACATGTTGTCGTAAGCAGGGATTGACCAATCCAGCGCCCGTCAAAATCCCCGGCTTTAAGAATTCCGGTGACCTGCGCTTTTACATCGTTCGAATGCGTGGTTATCTCGTTCATATTACGTTTAAGTATGAGACCGTGCATCGCTATCTTTTCGCCTTTTGTGTTGCCGGCAGATGACCAGTTGGCAGGAAGAATCACTGTCTTGCCAAGTATTTTCGTCTCGAGGGACTTGCCGTCACAAAGAAGATTCCCTCGGATACGGTTTGGATAGGGGATGAGAATGGCGCCGCCGATCATAAACGACTTGTTTCCCATAAAGTCAACCGGGCTATTGTCAAAAAAACCCGGCGCTTCTTCAAAAGGCGGAGAATAGAACATATCGAATTCGCCTCTGTCGGGAAAATATGCTGTGAGCTGATATATATTCATTCCGCGACCGGGAAGTACATATGCAGTGGTGATTTTTGGGCATTTTTTATATGAGGATGCCGGCGCACGCAATACCAGGACTGGCTGACCGCCTATCTCTGTTTCGGTTTTTTGCACTATAAAAGTTTTTGGAGGATTTTCCATTCTTTTACCTCTATCCATGAAAAATGTTCAAAATTTGATTACGTTTATGGTGAAATAAAGTTCATAAAAAGTACAGATGAAGTTACATTTTAAAAATTTATAAAAATATAAAAACCTGAAATACCATTTGCAAGCAGTATTAAATGCACTTTTTTATACTGATATGGAACTGAAATGAGAAATTTAATAGTGATAGATACTATCCGGGAAACCAAATACTACCAAACATATAAGATATATTATCTATCATCGAACGTTTTTCCTGTTTTCAACCGCCTTCTCGACAGCATCGTTGAAAACCTCGATTCCTTCATTAACAGCATCAGCGGTTATACAGAGCGGAGGAGATATTTTTATACATCCGCCGCCTCTTCCGACCGGCGCAAACATGAGCAGTCCCGCATTGAAACAGTGAAGTACAACATCGAATGCCAGATCGGCATCAGGTTCAAGAGTACTCCTGTTTTTAAGCGCCATCAGTGCATAAACGAGGCCGCGGCCCTGAAGATCAAAAATATCGCTGTGTCTATCACGGATTTTTTTCAAACTTTCATGAAGCCGTTCGCCGACGACACGGGCATTATCCACGAGATTTTCTCTTTCGATCAGTTCTATAGATGCCAGGGAGGCGATACAACCAAGCGGATGGCCGGAGTGAGTGGATGTCATCGATCCGGGACCATACTGGTTCATGATGTCCTCACGGCCGACAACTGCCGCTACCGGTAAACCGGATGAAATTCCTTTACCGAGACACATTATATCGGGCACGATACCATTATGTTCGAATCCCCACATTTTACCGGTTCGGCCAAATCCGGCCTGGATCTCATCCAGGATAAGGACCGCATTGTACGCAGTGCACCATTCACGAAGTTTTTTCGCGTATTCATCAGGGAAGAAGCCGCAGTTTGCACCCTGATAGGTTTCGCTGATCACACCGGCAACATGTTCCGGCTTGATGGAGTATTCCGCAAGTTTTTTCTCGAAAAGATCAAAGCTTTTATCAAATACGATATTCGATCCGGGATGAGGTATCTGAACAAAGGTCGGATCAGGTTCTCCGATCCATTCCTTGAGTTCGGGGATACCGCCTGCAAGCTGTGCTCCCATCGTCCGGCCGTGAAATGATTCCTCATAACTAATGATATAACGCTTATCAGGGCCGCCTTGCTTTAACCCCCATGTTTTTGCTAATTTTATTGCGCATTCGGTCGTTTCCGCTCCGGTTGTGAGGATAAATGCACGGGTTAATGAATCCGGGGAGATATCAACAAGTTTTTTGACGAATCGCGCACGCTCACCGGAAGGGAAACAGTAATTGTGAAGAAGCCCTTTCTGAACCACGCCGGTAATCGCCTCGCGGATTTCTTTTCTGCCATGTCCGGCATTTGTAACGAGAACACCACTTGACCAATCGAGCCATTTATTACCAAAGGCATCATAAACATAAATGTCATCCGCATGATCCCATACTACCGGCGGCTGTCCTCTCATGGAAAACGGTTCGTTGTCACGCAGCATTGAAAGAATAGGGATAGATTCTTTGGGAGGTAAATACGGGCTGCGGATTATGCGATGGGGTGTATGTACAGGTTGTACCGGTTTTGGTTCGATAGGAAATTCTCTGACTGCCATAATTATCTCCTGAAACTTTATTTTAAATTTTTTTATACCTCATTGCTAGCTGGAGCACTCTTTATTTCATTATTCTTTTTTAAAAGGTTTTTTATTACTGCAATATTTGTTGTAACGATGAGAATAATAAACAGAGCAATCAATACAGAGCCCGGAATCTTAAAAATATGACCAATTTGAGCAAGAATATAAAAGCGGGGAGCACGTGATAAAAAAACAGCAATCAAATACTTGAGTATGGGATAATGGCTTAATACAACCAGAAAACGAATAGGATAAAAAGGAACCGGCGTAAAACCTGCTATCAGAATTGCAGCGAATTGAAATTTCTTGAAAAGTTCTATAATCCTGTTGGTTATTTTCGCGCCGGTAATTTTTTTGAAAAAAGTTACATCCACAACAAATCCGAACACAGAATAGTTTATGGCTTCTGTGAGTACTGTTCCGACAACAGCCACGAGTGCAACCGTGAGCGGTTCATGGAATCTGCCGAAATAAAGTAAAACCGGTTCATGGGGAACAAGGCCTATAAGAAATTCAGAAGGAAAAGAATAGAAAAAAAGAACAACAAGACTTTTGCTTTTTTGAAGGGGTTCGGAGGTTAACCAGATAAAAAGAAGCGTAAGAATCATAGCTATTTCAAGAATGAATATATATAATCTTACTCTGGAATGTGCCTTTCCGGCAGTGAATACTGGTAGAGATGTTTTTGTCATATTTCCAATTAAACGTATACATTTCAGGTGATAAAAAGGATTGTCTTATCGAGCGAAAAGGGACTGTAAACCAACTTTGATTAAATTGTTTATCGGCTTTTCTGTACTCGACCGGATACATGTATGGCAATAGGTACAGGTATTATGTTTCGTAAACTTTTCTTTGAGTTCTTTCCATGAGTGATAATCCTTGATGATCAACCCGCAGGGAGAAAGGGTACCGTCAGGATTAACAACAAGAAATCTTTCACCGGCGCGGCAATTGGGTATTGATTCATTTTTAAAAAATTCAATCATGTCATAAAAAAAAGAATCGGTCGTTCGGATAGTATTATATTTCTTTTTCATATCGATCAGTTTTTCAAAAATAGCTTTTAATTCCGGTAATTCCTCCTGTGAAAACAGAAAGCTTTTATCATTCGTTCTCAACCAGGTATACGGGCTGAAATTAATGGTAACGCCCCACTCTCTGGCTAATTCAGCCATTCGCGGAAGGTCTCGAAAATTTTTGCTGTGAATAACAGAGTTGAAAGTGATGGCCTTATTCTTTGCAGTGTCAACTCTTTTGATAAGGGTTTCAAGGTGGTTGAAAAGCCCCGGAATATTTCTGAATTCATCGTGCCGTTCATCAGGATAATCAAGAGAAATACTATATACATCAACTCCGATTCTTCGAAGGGTATGATATTTTTCTTCTGTTAAAAGCGACCCATTGGTTACAAAAATAATATAAGGGCTACCATCGGGTTGCTTTAGCGCCTCTATGACATGTTGTACATCTTTGCGAAGTAACGGCTCACCTCCGGATATTTGAATCACCGGGGATTTAAACTCACGATAGATCTGTCCAAATCGCTGGGGAGTCGCCCTTTTTTTGTCAACTATTCCACCACGGTGACAGTGACGACAGTTTGCGTTACAATCATGGGTAATTTCGAAAGAAATACATAAGGGTTTGTTATTTAAGTAGTTCAGCACTCCTCTTATTGTGATAGACAGTAAACGTTGATAAGAGTTCAATGTAAATCCCTTGTTTTTGTTATTCGTAGTATCCTGAATGAAATCTATGTGAAAAAAACTTTTCCCATCCGTTCAGATATTTTAAAAACAAAGCACTTATACATTATGACAACGAAATCTGCTCTCCCGACGGTTATCGATTTTTTAGACTCAGTCAAAAAAACACGATAGGTAAAACAATACCGAAAGAAGAAATCCTGTAGTAACAAAATAAGACTTGCAAACGCAGTTAGCAAAATGTTTATTTTAAAAATTACAAGGGACTTTATTCTATTGATTATACTTTCGCCTATAGAGTTATTTGCGACTCAAGGAAAACATATAAAAAACAGCGTGAATTACTCTCTGCACCTGAGGAAAAGAAAGAATGAGTAATAAAATTACCATATTTATCATCGGCGGTGGAATGATAACCAACGATTTAATTCTTCCGGCAGTTTATCATTTACAGAGAACAGGTATCGTAAGTTCCATTGACATTGGCGCTTTGAATAGTGTTCCGCTCAGGGAATTAAAAAACAACCCAACACTTACTGAAGCATTCCCCGGTCAGGATTTTAGCCCACACCCTCTGCTCGATGAACCGGAAGAAAATATGTTCCCGGATCTCTATAAAGAAGTTCTCTCCCGCATGGCACCACGGCAGGCAGTTATCGTTGCTCTGCCCGACCCGCTTCATTACCGTGTTGTCAAAGATGCACTTCTGCATGATCAGCATGTCCTCTGCGTAAAACCACTGGTTCTCAGGTATGAGCAGGCGGCTGAAATCGAGCAACTTGCATATGAGCGGGGTCTTTTTGTCGGCATAGAATATCACAAGCGTTTTGACCGCCGCGCACTCCTCGCCAGGAAAGAATATGGCGAGGGTCTTTTCGGCGAGTTCGTCATCGGTGAAGCGCAGATGATAGAACCTTATTTTTATCGCTTTTCCAATTTCCAGAATTGGTTCACGGTTGATAAAACAGACCCGTTCGTTTATGTCGGATGCCATTACGTTGATCTTGTCTACTTCATCACAGGCCTGAAACCCGTTTCAGTTTCGGTTGAGGGTGTGAAACGTGCATTTCCAAACGGTAATGTGGGATACTTGTGGTCACTCGGCCGTGTACGCTACGAAAACGGTGCACTGCTCAATGTAACGAACGGGCTGGGATACCCGGATAACGGTGCAGGAGCTAATGACCAGGGCCTTAAAATGTACTGCGAGGGCGACAATAAATCCGGTTTGATACTTCACGACGACCAGTACCGGGGTGTAGCCTATTCATATGTCGGTGAAACCGGTCCCGCCGGCTCTCATTATACCTATATCAATCCGGATTTCTTCAAGCTGGTGCCGTGGGAAGGAACAGGATTCATGCCTGTCGGTTACGGCGTTGAGTCGATACATGCAATCATCAACACCATGCGGCGAATTGAGAATGAAACCGCTTCTTTATCCGCGAAGAAAGCTTTACTCAGAAGACGTGAGATTATCAAAGAGGTCGATGAGAGGGGTATTATTGCAACACCTTCAAACAGCTCCATCAATGAACTGGTGAACGAAGCCGCCCGAATATCAATACTCAAAGATGGCATGCCGGTTGAGATTATGTACGGCGATTGTCCTCATGTTAGAGCAAAATATTGAAAGAGCACACGTGCGTTACAAATGATGTTATATTTCAATCAATCTTCCCTTTACAGCCTACAGAGAAATGTATACATTGAATCTTACTCGGTTCAGTTCAATATGTTTTATCCGAACTGTATTCGACACAACGGATAAAACATAAGCTGCTTATTAAGTTAAAACAGCTTCAATAGAATTATTACATTAATAACTATCTGTTTTTTCTTAACTCACCCCCTCAGTCCCCCTCTCTTGGAAAGAGAGGGGGTTGACCACCCTACTCAGTTCCCCTTCTCTTGC